>NZ_JBSFWR010000008.1:0-148826 GCF_053594915.1 Kitasatospora sp. NPDC002543
GGCCGACCCCAAGGGACGCGGGGAGGAGAGCGAGCCCGAGCTCGCCGCCCGGGCCGCCTGACAGATTTCAGATGTTGAAATCTGTCAGCTGAACTCCGTCATCCGTCGACTGTCATCCGTCAGTTGTCCGGCGTCACCCGGCTGAACACGCCGCCGGGACCGGGACCGGGACCGGCCGATCCAGCCGCCCCGGCCGCCCCGGCCGGCCTGGCCGACCCGGTTACCGGCTCAGTCCTCCGCCACCGCCGCCGTGTTCAGCCGGGCGAGCCCGCTGCGGGTGGCGGCCACCACGATCTGGTCCCCCGGGGCGAGCCGCCGGGTGCGGTCGGGGAAGTTCCACTGCAGCGAGCCGCCGTGGGCGAAGCGCAGGGCGATCACCCGGACGCCGCCCGGGTCCTCCAGGTCGTGCCGGTTCAGCCCGATCAGCCCGCTGCCGTCCGCCACCTTCAGCTCGGCGATCAGCAGCACGTGCCGCAGCACCGACAGCGTCCCGCGCACCTCACGCCCCATCAGCGCGGCCGCGAAGGCGGGCGCGGCCAGGTAGGACACCGACCGGGAGGCCGCGTTGTCCAGGGTCTTGTAGAAGTGGCCGGCGAAGTCGTCCTCGAACAGCCGCACCACCACCCGGACCCCCGGATTCCCGTGGCGCGCCTCCAGGGCCGCCTCCAGGTTGGTGGCGTCGTCCCCGCTGACCGCCACCAGGGCCCGGCTGTGCTTCAGCCGGGCCCGGCGCAGCTGCTGCTCGAACGGGCCGTCGCCCAGCACCACCGGGATTCCCAGCGCCCGCACGGCGGCGATGCCGCGCGCCTGCGGGTCCCGCTCCATGCAGACCACCGGCACGCCCATGTCGTGGAGCTGGGTCGCGACCCGGGTCCCGACGTTGCCGAGGCCGACGACGATCACGTGGTCCCGGGTGCCCGCCCCGGGGTTGCGCGGCTGCCCACGCCGCCCGGAGCCCAGCACCTCGACCGCGATGGCGGTGGCGACCGGCGCGAAGGTGATCCCGCAGATCGTGATCACCACCTGCGCGACCCGCTGCCAGAACCCTCCGGTGCCCGTCCCTGCGGCGATGTCGCCCGGCTGGTCCGGCTGAGCGGCGCCGGCCAGGTCGAGCAGCGCGATGTAGACGGTCCAGCCGAAGTTCCGGTTGAGGTACCAGAGCACGCCGAAGGCCAGCAGTACCGCCACGAGGGCGGTGAGCAGCACCAGCCGCATCCGGGCGCTGGTGAAGAAGCGCATGGTGTCCAGCAGCCGCCAGCGCAGCCGCCGTCGCCAGTCGATCGGCTCCCTGGGCTCGATCCTCAGCACCTGGAGCGCGGCCCGGCCGCCGGGTCCCTCCGCCGGATCCGCTTCGGCCGGAACCACCGGCTCGCGCCGGACGCCGCCGGGTCGAACGGGTCCGTCGTCTCCGAACTCGCTTGCGAGCCGGACGAATTCTGCGGAGTCGCCGCCCTGCTGCTCGGGCAGCAGCCGGATCCTGCTGAGGTCCTGACGGTCGATCTGGTCGGCGACCACGCAGATCCGGTCCGAGGTGATGTCGTCGTCGAACGCGATGTGCAGGTAACGCCCTTCGATCTCCACCGAGTTGGGCCGACCGAGCGCCGCGGAGGCGAAGGCCGGAGCGGCGGTGGCGGAGCCGGAGAGCGCGGCGCCGTTCTTGAGCAGTCGTTCGATGTTCTCGCCGAGCCGCTGGTTGAACATCCGGAACACGATGCGGATGTCCGGGTTGTGGTTCTGGGCGCTGAGCGCGGCGTGGATGTTCTCCTGGTCGCTCCCCTCGACCAGGGCGAGACCGCGCGCGGTGCCGATGGACACCGCGCGCAGCGCCTCCTCGGTGACGCTCGCGTACTCCACGACCGCGGCGACGCCGGAGAGTTGCTCGATCTGCGGCGCGTGGTCACGGGTTCGGTCGGCGACCAGGACGACGACCGGGACCTCGTAGTGCTCGACGAGCTCCCGGACCAGTCGGTGGGCCAGCGCGTTGCCCCCGCAGACGATGTAGTGCTGGCTGATCGGCTCGACCGGAGGGGTCCCCCACCCTTCAGAAGTCATACTGGCCGACGATATGGGCGCCGAGTGTCCGGGGGATGACATTCCGGCGACTGCGGCGGATCACCCGAACGGCCGTATCCGGCGCGCGGCCACACC
This sequence comes from Kitasatospora sp. NPDC002543, assembly GCF_053594915.1. Taxonomy (NCBI): domain Bacteria; kingdom Bacillati; phylum Actinomycetota; class Actinomycetes; order Kitasatosporales; family Streptomycetaceae; genus Kitasatospora; species Kitasatospora sp. NPDC002543. Next base: position 2,149 of record NZ_JBSFWR010000008.1, read on the forward strand.
GTGGCGCGGAGAGGCTGGGGTTCGTTCCCTGCCCGTCAGCCGGCCGACCCGCCCCCGCCCGTCCTGCGTCGTCACCGACCAGCACGCCACCGGCCACCCGTCGCCCGGCGTCAGCCCGAGGAGTACGCCACCGTGGCCCCTCCGATCATCACCCCCGACGGCACCCCGGTCCAGGGCCCGCTCGGACTGCTCGCCAAGGCGGCCTGGCAGGTCCTGCTGGTCGCCGGACTCGCCTCGCTCGCCCTCGGGATCGTGGTCTTCGTCTGGCCCCGGGAGACGCTCCTGGTGGTGGGCGTCCTGTTCGGCCTCTACCTGCTGGTGATCGGCATCGTCCAGCTGGTCGCCGCGTTCGGCACCCACTCCACCACCGCTCTGCGGGTCCTGGCCTTCATCAGTGGCGCGATATGTGTGCTGCTGGGGCTGCTCTGCTTCCGCAGCGCGGTGCAGTCGCTGCTGCTGCTCGCTCTCTGGATCGGGATCGGCTGGCTGTTCCGCGGCATCACCCAGCTCGCCGCCGCGATCTCCGACCCGTTGATGCCGGCCCGCGGCTGGCAGGCCTTCGCCGGTGTGGCGAACACCCTGGCGGGCGTGCTGCTGATGGTCTGGCCGGTCGGCTCGATCGCCGCGCTGACCGTGCTGGCCGGGTGCTGGCTGGTGATCCTGGGCCTGATCGAGATCGTGACGGCGATCCAGGTCCGCAGCCGGGCCAAGCGGATCCCCTCGGGGATCTGACCGCCTGCGCACCGCCTGCGCCGACCCCGCTGACCCCGCCGACCGCACACACCGCACCGACGGCTGCGTCACCTGCGTCAACTGCACCGAGTGTGCGCCGAGGCCGTGTCCCGCCGGGGCACGGCCTCACGGCTTGCCGGAACCGGTCACGGGCGGGGCGCGTAGCCGATCCGGAAGGTGGCGGACTCCAGCCGGTCCGGGTCGAGCCGGACGTCGGTCAGCCGCTCGGCCAGTGCGAACGCGGCCTCGCCGCACAGCGCGTGCGACTCCGTCTCCAGGTCGAAACCGCAGGCGGTCAGCAGCTCGGGAACGCCCGGGGCCTCGGCGTCCGAGCCGTCCCGCTGCCCCGGGAAGAGCGGCTCGAAGTGGAGCCGCCGGATGCCGTGCTCCCACCAGTGGAAGTGGTCGACCGCCATGGAGTTGCGGAAGTGCGAGACCAGCCGGGTGCCCTCGCCGAGCCGGGGAAGGATCTCGTCCAGGGTGCCGAGGTAGCCGAACGGCTCCACGCCGATCGCCCAGCCGTCGAGCTCGGTGACGGCGACGAACAGGCGGTCGTCAGCCGCGCCGGGCAGCGCCCCTGCGTCCTCGCCCTCCCCGATCTCTTCGTCGTCCCCGGTCTCTTCATCCTCCTCGTCCTGCTCGTCCTGCTCGTCCTCCCCGTCCTCGAAGGACTCCCAGGCCGCGACCACCGCGTCCAGCCCCGTGACCTCCCGGCCGGGCAGGGCGTCGAAGCGGCGCAGCAGCTCGTCGGCGGAGATCCCCTGGACCTGGGTGAGGCAGTGGGCCTCGCCCAGGACGGGGTAGCGCTGCGCGAACCAGGTGCAGTCGGTGGCGTGTGCGGTCATGATGAGGATGCTGCCAGACGCCTCGGACACCGTTCGCCCTGCGTCCTCAGAGCCAGACCGGCTCGTCCGTTCCCCAGCGCCCGGGCGGGCGCGACCAGTCGGCGGGCGCCCCCTCGTACCCGATCGGCGGCAGGGCGTGGCGCAGCCGCCCGTACGCGGAGTCGGTCTCGGCCAGCCACCGGGCAGGGTCGTACGGCTCGGACGAGGCCCCCCGCGGTGCCTCTGGTTCGATCCCGTGCAGCAGCCAGGAGGCCGTACCGGCGAGGGAGAAGCGCAGGTGGCGGCCGCCGGGGCGGCGGGTGCGCTGGTCGGTGAGGGAGCGCAGGACGGCGGCGGCGAGGAGGTAGCCGGTGCCGTGGTCGAGGGCCTGGGCGGGCAGCACGCCGGGGCGGCCGTCGGGGGCGGCCTCGTGGGCGGCGATGCCGACGCCCGCCTGGACCAGGCTGTCGAAGCCCCGCCAGCCGGCCCGGGGACCGGTCCAGCCCCAGGCGCAGAGCTGGGCGAGGACCAGGTCCGGGCGGCGGGCGAACAGGGCGTCCGGGCCGAGCCCGTGGACGTCGAGGGCACCGGGGCGGTAGGCGGTGACGAGGACGTCGGCGGTGGCGAGCAGGTCCTCGAATGCGGCGCGGTCGGTCGGCTCGGCGAGGTCGAGGCGGGTGGAGCGCTTGCCGAAGCCCGTGTCGGCGTGGGCGTCGTCGGCCTCGGGCAGCCGGGGCGAGTCGACCCGCAGGACGTCGGCGCCGAGCAGGGCGAGGGTACGGGTGGCGACCGGACCGGCGATCACCCGGGTGAGGTCGAGGACCCTGATCCCGGCGGCGGGCCGGTCCACCGGGGACCCGCCGAGCGGGCGCACCGGCGCGGCTCCGGCGAGGGCGCCGACCTCCCGGTGCTCCACGAGGGGGTGCACGGCCTCGCTCACCGGCGTGACAGCCACCGCGAGAGCCCCCGCCTCGTACGCGCGCTCCTGGATCCGCTCGGCCGGCAGCCTGCCGAGCACCTCGGCGAGCTGCTCGGGCCCGGCGTCGGCGGCGAGGCCGAGCGCGGCGAGCAGCCGGGAGCGGTGGTGCGGGTAGTTGGCGTGGGTGCGGACCCAGCCGTCGGCGGTGCGCCAGAAGCCGGAGTGCGGGGCGAAGGTGACGGGCGCACGGCCGTCGACTGTCAGGTGCCGCTCGCTGACGAAGGCGGTGGCGACGGCGCCCTGGTCGACCCGGACGGCCGGGACGGACCCGCCGCCGCGATGGGCGGCGAGCTCGGCGGCGGCCAGCGAGCAGACGGCCACGGCGGCCCGGGCGAGCCGGCGCACCGGCAGCCCGGAGGGCAGGACGTCCTCCGGGCCGTGGAAGGTCACCCGTTCCAGCAGCTCGGGCGGTCCGCCGAGAGCCGCCCAGGCGTGGGCGGTCGGGCGGTCGAGGTGTCCGGGGCCTCCGGTGGTGCCGGCAGTGCCGGTGGTGCCAGTGGTTCCGGGATTTCCGGTGGTTCCGGCCTTGCCGGTGGTTCCGGACTTGCCGGTGGTTCCGGGGTGACCGGTGGTGCCGGGGTGACCGGTGATCCCGGTCGTTCCTGGGGATCCCGCCGGCAACGAACGACGATCAGTCATGCCCGGCATTGTGCTCCCGTTCTCAGGCGCTCGCCGTGACGCCCGCCACCAGCATCAGCAGCACCGCCGAGACCACCGTCATCCGGCGGGCCGCCCGCGGGGTGCCGCCGAACCGGCCGCCGAGCCGCCCGCTGGCGTACGCGACCAGCCCGTACACCACCGCACAGGCCAGCACGTTGAGCGAGCCGAGCGCGAGCACCTGCCCGCCGACCGGCAGCGCGGCGTCCGGGTCGACGAACTGCGGCACCAGGGAGAGGTAGAGCAGCAGCCCCTTCGGGTTGAGCAGCGCGGTCAGCATGCTCTGGCGCAGCACCGTCGCGGTGGGCTGCGGCTTGGGCTCCGCCAGGGCGGCGGCGCCCCCGCCCTTGCGCAGCGCCATCAGCATCATGACGGCCAGCACCAACAGGTACGCGGCGCCGGTGAGGCGCAGCACGGGCAGGGCGGCCGGGACGGCGCGCAGTGCGGCGGCCAGTCCGGCGCTGGAGAGCAGGGTGTGGACGGCGTACCCGGCGCAGACCCCGCCGACCGCGATCAGCGCGGCGCGCCGGCCCTGGCCGAGGCCCCGGGCGGCGATGTAGAGCCAGTCGGGGCCCGGGGTGCAGACCAGCAGCAGGTCGACTCCGAGGAAGAGGAGGAGGGCGTGGGTGTCCATGGGCGTGGGCGTGGCCTGTCGTGCTCGTCGCGGTGGGGCCCGGCGGATCGGCCGGGGGTCTCCCGGCGTGGGCCGGGAAGGCTCCGGTAGTGGGCCAGGGGCGCCCCGGCGCACGGCCGGGCGGCCCCGGCAGCCGGTGCGGTCACTGAAGGTAGCCGGATCGGGCTGGCACGCGATGGCGACTTTCCGCAGGTCGGAGCGGCGCTTTGGCAGAATGTTGCGCCATGGACCGAATCGACCGCAGCATCCTGCGCGAGCTCCAGCAGGACGGGCGCCTCACCAACGCCGAGCTGGCCTCCCGGGTGGACCTCACCCCCTCCCCCTGCCTGCGCCGGGTGCGCCAACTGGAACAGGACGGCGTGATCCGCGGCTACCGGGCGGTGCTGGACGGCACGGCGGTCGGACGAGGATTCCAGCCCTTCGTGACGATCACCATGCGCCACGAGGACCAGGTGACGGTCGCCGAGTTCGAGCGCCGGGTGGCCGAGCTGCCGGAGGTCGTGGAGGCCCACCGGCTGTTCGGCGAGCCCGACTACCTGCTCCGCATCGCGGTCGCCGACATCGCCGCGTACGAGCGTTTCATCACCGACGTGCTCTCCGGTCTGCCGGGCATCGCACAGGTCAACTCGCACCTGACGATGAAGCAGGTGAAGGCCGACCGGGGGCTGCCGGTCGGCAGGTAGGGTGCGAACCGGGGGCCCGCACGGCCGCCCGTACGGGGCCAGGGCGACGCACTGCGACAAGGCATGGGGGCTGAATTGCGCGTGATCCGCCGTCTCGACCTGGGGTACATCATCCGGCCGGCCACCGAGACGGGCGGCCCGGAGCCGCGCGTGGAGCCCGTGCTCGCGTACCTGGTCAGACGCCCGGAGGGGCTGCTGCTCTTCGACACCGGGATCGGTGGCGGCGAGCCGGAGACCGAGGCGCACTACCGTCCGGTCCGCCGCCCGCTGCCGGAAGCGCTCGCCACCGCCGGGGTAGCCGTCGGCGACATCGACCTGGTGGTCAACTGCCACCTGCACTTCGACCACTGCGGCGGCAACCCGCTGTTCGCCGGCACTCCCGTCCTGGTCCAGGCGGACGAGCTGGCCACCGCCCGGCGCGGCGGGTACACCATCGACGCGCTGGTCGACTTCCCCGGCGCCGAGTACCGCGAGCTGGACGGCGAGGCCGAGGTGTGGCCGGGCGTGCGGGTGCTCCCCACCCCCGGCCACACCGGGGGCCACCAGTCCCTGCTGGTCGACCGCCCCGGCACCGGGCCGGTCCTGCTGGCCGGACAGGCCTACGACTTCGCCTCCGAGTACGGGCAGGCGGTGCTCGCCCGGCGGGCGGCACGCGAGGGTGCGGCCCCACCACTGCCCGGGTACCGCTCCTGGCTCGACCGGGTGGCCGGGCACGGGCCGAGCCGGGTCCTGTTCGCGCACGACCACGCGGTCTGGGAACCGGCCGGCTAGGCACTCCGGACGTCCGGGCGCTCCGGGGGAACGAAGCGGCCCGGACGTCCGGTTCGGAAGACGTTCGCTTCAGAAGGTGAAGCGCAGCGAGCGCACGCGGTGGTCGAAGCTGGACGGGACGAGCTGCGGCTCGCCGACCGACCTCGCCTCGGGCAGCCGGGTGAACAGCTCGCGGAACAGCACCGTCATCTCCTGCCGGGCCAGGTGCGCACCGAGGCAGTAGTGCGGACCGCCACCGCCGAAACCGAGGTGGGAGTTGGGCGTGCGGGTGATGTCGAAGACATCCGGGTCGGGGAAGACGTCCTCGTCGCGGTTGGCCGAACCGTAGAACAGCGCGACCCTCTCTCCCGCCCGCAGCAGCGGGCCGCCGGCGCCGCCCAGCTCGTGGTCCACGGCGAGGGTCCGGTTGAACTGGATGATCGGCGTGGCGTGGCGGATCATCTCGTCCACCGCGCCGCCGAGCCGCCCGTCGAGGTCCTCGAGCAGCAGGGCGCGCTGCTCGGGGTGGGCGGTCAGCAGGTGCAGGCCGTGGGCCAGCGCGTTGCGGGTGGTCTCGACCCCGGCGACCAGCAGCAGGCTGAAGAAGGCGCCCAGTTCGCGCCCGGTGAGCCGACGGCCGTCCAGGTCGGCGGTGACCAGCGCGGAGATCAGGTCCTCCTCCGGCCGACGCCTGCGTTGGCGACCGATCCCCGCGACGATGCCCTGCATCCGGGCCAGCGCCCGGAGCCCGCGCCCGGGCACCCGGAGCCCGCGGCGCAGCGGGCGGGCCACCCCGATGTCCTCGGAGCTCCGGTTGACCAGTTCGAGGATGGTGCGGCGCGGCCGCTCCGGGATGCCCATCATGGCGCAGATCACCTGGAACGGGAGTTCGGCGGCGACCGCGGTCACGAAGTCCTCCGGCCGCTCCCGCTCGATCCGGTCGACCAGGTCGGTGCTGATCCGCCGGACGTCCTCCTCGACCCGGTCGAGCAGCCGGGGCGTGAACGCCCGCGAGACGATCCGGCGCAGCTGGGCGTGGCGGGGGTCGTCGAGGTTGACCATGGAGTCGCCGAACAGCAGCCGGACCCAGCGGGCCGGGGCGGGGGTGGTCACACCGGGACCGCTGAGGAAGACGCCGGGCGTGCGGCTGGCCTCGACCACATCGGCGTGACGGACCAGGGCGTGGAAGCCGCGGCCGGTGGCGCAGTCGCCGAAGAACACCGGGCCGGGGCGGCGGCGCAGCTCGGCGAAGGCGGCGGCGCGGGCGGGGGCGGGCAGCTGCCAGAAGCCGGGGTCGGCGAGATCGACCGACACGGGGTCGGCGGACGCGGGGTCGGCGGACGCGGGCGGAGTGGAGGGCTGAGCCGCGTCGGCGGGCTCGGCGGGCTCGGCGGGGTCGGCGGGCTTGGCGGGGTCGGCGGTGACCGGGCCGGCGGATCCGGGGGAGTCGGCCTGATCTGCGGATTCGGCCTGCTCCGCGGCTCCGGGCGTCTCCGCGGCTCCGGCCGGTTCTGCGGCTTCGACCGGTTCTGCGGCTCCGGCCGCCTTCGCGGCTTCGATCGGCTCGGTGGCTCCGGCCGCCTTCGCGGCTTCGGCCTCCTCTGTGGTTCCGGCGGGCTTCCCGGTTCCGGCCGGTTCAGCGGCCTCGGACGCCTCGACGGCCTCAGGCGCCTCGACGGTTCGGGCCCGGTCGCCGGGCTCCGCGGCCTCGGCCGGGGCCTTCGCCCGCTCCGGGCCCGTCGCCTGCTGTGGGACGGTCGGCTCCGCGGGGGCGGACTTGGCACTGTCGGCAATGGGCGCCGAGGTATCCGTCGGGGTCTCCAAGGCCGGACCTCCCTGTTTGTGGACGACATCGTCCCGATACGCACCGTACTGGGTGGTGCACATTTAGTGAGCACGGGAGTCGCGCTGTCAAACCGCCCCGATGGTCGTACGAGCAGTTGTTCGGCCCGACACGCCGGACGGCGGGCCGGGCCGACAGCCACGCCGACGCCCCCGGCCGAGCGGCGATCCGGCCGCGCCGGCACAGGCCGCGGGACGGGCGGCCGGGCATGGTCTCACGGCACGGAACCGGCCAAGACCGGAGGGTGCGGTACGGGCCGGGCAGAGCGGGTGCGACGATGAGTGCCATCGTGATGACCGACCGGATCCGCCTGCTGCGCGCCGCGGTCTTCGCCGCGCTGTGCGTGGCGATGGCTGCCACCGCGCACGTCGCCATGGCCGGCTCCGGGGTCTCGCCGACGGTCCTGACCGGCGGCTTCGGGGCGGTCCTCGGACTGACGTGGCTGCTGGCCGGAAAGCAGCGCGGGCTCGGGGTGATCAGCCTGTGGATGATCGTGGCGCAGACCGCGCTGCACCAGCTGTTCGAGCAGGCCGGGGCGCTCTCCCGAGGGTCCGGCGGCCTCGGCCGACTCGCCACCACGGACTGGGCCACCCTCCTGCTCTGCAACCCCGACCGGGCAACCGGCGGGCTCTCCCCGGTCGAACTCGCGCGGATGGCGGGCATCGATCCGGACGTCCCGCCGAGCGCCGGCAGCCTGCGGCCGATCGCGGGTACGCACCACGGGGGCGCGGGCACGACCGCCGTGGACGCGGGCCTGCCCGGGATGACGGGGATGCCCGACGGCCCGCACGTGATGCCCGACGGAACGTTCCACGGCGCCCTTCCGGGCGCCGGGTCGTACGGCCCGGCGCAGGACGCGACGAGCGCACCGGCGCACGACATGGCGCACGGAATGTCCCACGGCATGTCGCTGGGGATGACCGCCGCCCACGTGCTCGCCGCGCTGGCCTGCGCGCTCCTGCTCTGGCGCGGTGACGCGGCGCTGGTCCGGCTCTTCGAGCTGCTGGGCGCGCTCGGCGCGGTGGTGGCGGGGGCGCTGCCGCTCCCGCTGCTGGCGCTCTTCGCGCGCCCCTTCGGCTACCGGGCGCCCACGCCGCCCCGCCCGGCCGCCGACCGGGCCCGGCCGACGCGTTCGGTGCTGCTGACGCATGCCGTGGTCCGGCGCGGTCCGCCGGCGTTCGCCCTCGCCTGCTGACGCGCCCGCCGCCCTCTTCCCGATCCTCCCGGCCGCCTCCGGCCGTCCGGGACGCTCCCGGCGGGCAGGTCGCCCTGCCGCACGGTCACGCCCAGCGTCGTCGTGCCGTCAGGGTGCGGGCCCGCGTCCGCCGCCGAATCCCCCAGGGGTCCGGCGCGCCGCGCGGCTGCCCATGGACGCCGACGGCGCCGCGCTGCGCGGTGCCGCTCCCCGCCTTTCCCCTCGGGACCATCCCATGTCTGACTTCGACGGCGCTCCGGCTCCGGCCGGCGCCCCCGTCCCACCGTTCACGCCCCTCCGGACGCGCCCGACCCGTCCACTCCGCCTATCGTTCGACGCCTCGCGGGTCGTCCGGACCGCGGCCTCCCGGCCGGTCCTCGCCCAGGCGGGCCAACAGCCCGGCCGACCACTCGGGCGAGGGCCCGTCGGCGGCGCCCGCCCGTACCCGACCGCGCAACCGTTCGGCCCGGGTCATCCAGTCCCGGCAACCGGCGCAGCGCGCGACGTGCTTGTCCAGCCGGACCTCCGGCAGACCGCTCGGTTCACCGTCGAGCCGGGCGGACAGAGCGGTACGGAACTGCGCGCATCTCATACGACCATCGTCCCGCACGGCCGTGGCGCCGGGACCGGCCGGGTGGGGGGCCGCCGTGGATGACGAACAGCTCACCGCCCTGGCACTGACCGCCCGCTCCGGGCGGGCCGCCGACGTCGAGGCCTTCGTCCGGGCGACCCAGCGGGACGTCTGGCGCTTCGTCGCCCACCTGACCGACGTACAGTCCGCCGACGACCTCGCCCAGGAGACCTTCCTGCGCGCGCTGCGCGGCCTGCCCTCGTTCGCGGGGCGCTCCTCGGCCCGCACCTGGCTGCTGTCGATCGCCCGGCGCACGGTGATCGACCGGTACCGGATGGCGGCCTCCCGCCCGCGCTGTGCGGCGCTGCCGGACTGGCAGGAGGCGGCGGAGCGACAGGGCGGAGCGCCGACGGCCGGTTTCGAGGACGGCATCGCGCTGGACGACCTGCTGGACCGGGTGCCCGCCCAGCGGCGGGAGGCCTTCGTGCTGACCCAGGTGGTCGGCCTGAGCTACGCCGAGGCGGCCGAGGTCGCCGGCTGCCCCGTCGGGACCGTCCGGTCCCGGGTCGCCCGGGCACGGGAGGAACTGGTGGCACGGCTGCGCGCCGCCGAGGCCGGGGAACTCGCGACCGCCTGCTGAGTGACGGACGGGGGCGGCGGACGGCAGACAATCGACGACCGACAGCGAACAGATGACAGATTTCGAAATCTGTCATCTGTTCGCTGAAAGTCGCCAGTCGCCTCCGGCCGACCGTCCCCGACCTCCCACCCCAGGCCTCTCCAACCTCCGCCGCCGCCGGCCGCGAAAAGAAATCCCCCAAGTGTTCGGAACCGGAGCCCCCGCGCCACCGACTGCTGTACCGGACCCCGCCGCCGAGGCGGAGCCCGGTCCGGCAGCACGGGAGACGGAGGGACTTCATGACCGCGCAACCCACCCCGACCTCCCCACCCCTGACGGATCGTCAGCAACAGCCGGTCGACCGCTGGAGCCTGGTCGTCGCCGCCGGCCTGCTGTCCTTCGTCGCGATGCTCGACATGAACGTGGTCAACCTCGCGCTCACCGACATCTCGGCCGGCCTGCACGTCTCCCCCGGGGTCGCCCAGTGGGCCGTGCTCGGATACCAACTCCCGCTCGTCGCCCTGTTGTTGCCCGCCGGTCGGTGGCTGGACCAGGTCGGCACCCGCTCGGCCCTGCTGCTCGCGGTCGGCTGCTTCGCCCTGTGCAGCGTGCTGGCCGCCTGCGCCCCGTGGGCCGGCTGGCTGATCGCCGCCCGGCTGTTCCAGGGCGCCTTCGGCGCGGTGCTCTTCGTCCTGATGCCGGTGCTCGCCGCGACCTCCGTCCGGCCCGAGCTGCGCGGCCGGGCGATGAGCGTGCCCGCGACCCTCGGCCCGCTGGGCGCCGTCACCGGCCCGGTGGTCGGCGGTCTGCTGCTGGACCACCTGGGCTGGCGGGCGATCTTCCTGGTGAAGCTGCCGGTCTGCCTGGCCGCCGTCCTGATCGTGCGGCGCCACGCCCCGCGCCGCGGCGGGCTGCGGCCGCCCGACCGGTCGTCGCTCGGCGACGCCGCGTTGATCGGCGCCGCGGTGGCCGCCGTCCTGCTCGGGCTCACCATGGCCCCGAAGTCCCCACTGTGGCTGCTGCTCCTGCTGCCCGCCGTACCGCCGGTCCTGTTCTGGCTGCGCCGCCCGGGCGGGCGGCCGGTGGCCGAGGTGCTCCGGGCCGCCGGGACGGCTAGGGCCAATGCCTCGGTGCTCGCACTCGCCGCCGGTTTCGCGGCCTGTCACTACCTGCTCGCCCAGCACCTGCGCGGCCCCCGGGGCGAGAGCGCCACCGCCACCGCGCTCACCATGCTGGCGTTCCCGCTCGGCATGGTGCTGGCCGGCCGGGTCGGCGGCCGGCTCGCCGACCGCTGGGGCGCCCGCCCGACCGCCCTCACCGGCGCTGCCGTCACCACCCTCGGCCTCGCCCTTCTGGTCCCGCTGGACAGCGGCTGGTCCGCGCCCGAGATCGCCGCGCGGCTCGCCCTCGCCGGGGCCGGGATGGGCCTCAACGGCGGTCCCACTCAGGCCCTGGTGATGTCCTCCTCGCCGCCCGGGAAGCTCGCCACCGCCGGCTCCGCCGTCCAACTCGCCCGCAGCCTCGGCTTCGCGCTCGGCCCGGCCCTCGGCACCGCCGCCGCCCTGGCCGGGACCCGCGACACCACCGGTACCCGCACCGGGATCGCCCTGGCCGCCCTCGTCGCGGCCACCGCCGTGGCCCTGCTCGCCCCGCACCGCCGCCGCGGCCCCGGGTCCTGACCGCTCCGCCACCCGCCACGTCCGCACTCCCGCACCCCCGCACCCCCGCGCAACGCCAAGCACTGCCACGCCACGCCACGCACCGAAGGACCGAAGGACCCCAGATGACCGACGCGACCACCGAACCGGCCGCCGCCACCGACGACGCCCCGCGCTGCCCGTACGGCCACGACGAACTCCCCTCCCCCGTCCCGCTGTACGGCCCGGCGTACAAGCGCGACCCCTACCCGCTCTACCAGCGGATGCGGGAGGCCGGACCGGTGCACCGGGTGGAGTTCCCGAGCGGCATCCACGCCTGGCTGGTCACCGGCTACCGGGCCGCCCACGCGACCCTCAACGACCCGCGGCTCGGCAAGAACCACGCACTGGGCAACGACAATTGGCGCAGGCTCGCGTCGATCATGCCCGAGCCGCAGCACTCGCAGCTCCAGGTCCACCTGCTCCACCAGGACGCGCCCAAGCACACCTCGATGCGCCGGCTCGTGCTGGACGCCTTCGCCCCGCGCCGCGTGGAGTCGCTGCGCCCCCGGTTCCGGGAGCTGGCCGACGCCCTGGTGGACGAGCTGCCGGAGTCGGGTGGCGCGGACCTGGTGGCCGGCTTCGCGGCCCACTACCCCTTCCGGGTGCTCGCCGAAGTCATCGGCCTGCCCGCCGAGTTGGCGGAGCGCTTCGACCGGGACTGGGGCAAGGTGGTCCAGCCGGTCGGCCCGCAGGATCCCGGCCGCCCGGCGTACGAGGCGCGGCTGCGCGGCCTCCAGACGTACATCGCCGATGTCGTCGCCCGCAAGCGCGCCGACTGCCGGGAGCCTGGCTGGACGGCCCAGGAGGACCTGCTGGGACGGCTCGTGGCCGCCCATGACGCGGGCGAGTTGAGCCGCGCGGAGCTCGACTCGATGGTGTTCCAGCTGCTCGTCGCCGGGCAGGAACCGGTCACCAACCAGATCACCACCATGCTGGTCGCCCTGCTGCGCCACCCCGAGCAGCTCGCCCGGCTGCGCGAGGGCGCCGACGAGCCCGGCCGGATCGCCCGCGCGGTGGAGGAACTGCTCCGCCACGACGCCGCGTTCGAGCTCACCACCTGGCGGTTCTTCGCCGAGGACAGCGACCTGTTCGGCACCACCGTCCCGGCCGGCGACTCGGTGATCGTCTCGCTCTGCGCCGCCAACCGCGACGACGCGCAGTTCCCGGAGCCCGACGGCCTCGACCTCGACCGCACGCCGAACGCCCACCTCGCCTTCGGCCACGGTGTCCACTACTGCCCCGGTGCCGCACTGGCCCGGGCCGAGCTCCAGACCGCGCTCGCCACCCTGCTCACCCGGCTGCCCGGCCTGCGCCCGGCCGAGGTGCCCGGCGACGGCCTGGCGGACCTGGCCTGGATCCCCGCCGTCCTGGCGCGCGGGGTGAACCGGCTGCCGGTCGCCTACGACCGCCGCCGCTGACCGCTCCCGGGCGACCGGAGCAGCCGCCTCCGCCCGTCCCGTCCGCAGCCCGTACCGAACCGCCTTCCGTGGAGGACCCACCATGCCGCCCGTCGGCACTGCCCCTGCCGCCACCCCCGCGCCGCCCGCCACCGCTGCCGCCCCTGCCGTCCCTGCCGTCCCTGCCATCCCTGCCGGCATCACCGGCAGCGCCGCCACCCCCGGCATGACGGCCTTCCAGGACCGCCCCTCGGCCGAGCGGCTCGCCGCCCGCGTCCTCGGCCTGCTGCTGCCGCACCGGCGCGCCTCGGACCCGGAGTTCGACGCCCGCCCGGAGCACTTCCCGGTCCAGCTGGCACAGTTGGCGGACTTCATCGCCGCCGGCGAACCGATCGTGCTGTCCCTGCCCGGCTTCCCCTGCAAGTCGCCGAACCCGGCGAAGGTGCTAGGCCACCTGCCCGACGAGGGCGAACGACTGTCGCTGACCTTCCTCGACGGGCTGTGCGCCGAGATCGGCCGCCTGCACGCACCCGGCGCCCGCATCCTGATCTGCTCCGACGGCCACATCTTCGGCGACCTGATCAACGTCCCGGACGACCACATAGACGCCTATTCGGACGCCCTGACCGCCATGATCGCCCGCGAGGGCCTCACCCATCTCGACACCTTCGACCTGCGGGCCGTCCTCGGCGACCTCCCGTACGACGAGAAGCGCTCCCGGGTGCACGCCCGGTACGCCCCGAGCGTCGAGGAGTTGCGCGAACAGGTGCTGACCGAGGAGGAGACCCTGCGGCTCTACCGGGGCATCACCCGCTTTCTCACCGAGGACACCGTCGGCTTCACCGGCACCCGTTCCGCCCTTCAGCGGGAGTGCCGCCGCCGCGCCTACGGCGTGATCCAGCGCAGCCGGGCCTGGGGCGAGTTGATCGCCGAACACCACCCGCGCGCCGTCCGGCTCTCGATCCACCCGCAGCCGGCCGGGGCGTCCAAGTTCGGCATCCGGCTGCTGGCCGCGGCCGACTCCTGGACCACGCCCTGGCACTCCGCGGTGCTCCACCACTCCCACGGTGAGCGGGAGTTGCTGCGCAGCGAGGAGGCCGCACGACTCGGCCGCCTGGTGCTGCGCGACGGCCGCCCGAGCCACTACGAGAGCCGCCAGGGCGTGTCCTAGGAGCCGGACGGGGCCCGGGCCCCGCGCACACCCGCGCCCACACCCTCGCCCACACCCGTGCCCCGTCCCGCCGGGCGACGGAGTCCGACCGGCTCCCACCGTCACCCGGCGTCGAACGGACGGGGCTCGGAGGGGACGGGCTCGAAGGGGACGGGGCTCGGAGGGGACGGGGCTCGGAGGGGACGGCAGACCGGAGACTCATCGCCGCGAATCAGCGCTGTCGGGCAGCGGCCTGGCCCCCCGCCGGGACGCGATGGTCGAAGGCGATCAGCGGATCGCCGGTGAGCGGGTGCTCGACCACGGCCGCCCGCACCCCGAAGACCTCCGCCAGGAGCCCGGGGCTCAGCACCTCACGCGGCGCACCGGAGGCCACCAGGGCACCGTCGTGCAGGACGTGCAGCCGGTCGCAGACCGAGGCGGCCGCGTTGAGGTCGTGCAGGGCCACCAGGGTGGTGCGGCGTTGCTCCCGGAGCAGGGCGAGCAGCTCGACCTGGTGCCGGACGTCCAGGTGATTGGTCGGCTCGTCCAGTACCAGGACGTCCGGCTGCTGGGCGAGTGCCCGGGCCAGCAGCACCCGTTGCCGTTCCCCGCCGGACAGTTGGGCGAACCGGCGGTCGGCGGCCTCGGCCATGCCGACCCGGTCCAACGCCTCGGCGGTGATCCGGCGGTCCTCGGCGTCATCGGCCGCGAAGGCCCGCTTGTAGGGCGTGCGGCCCATCGCGACCACCTCGCGGACGCTCAACTCGAAGTCCCCGCCGCGTTCCTGGGGCAGCGCCCCGATGTGCCGGGCGGACTGCTCCGGCCGCAGCTCCGCCAGGTCCCGCCCGGCCAGCAGGACTCGGCCGGCGCTGGGCCGCAGGTGCCGGTAGACGGTGCGCAGCAGGCTGGACTTGCCGCTGCCGTTGGGCCCGACCAGCCCGGCGATCTCCCCCTCCTCGGCGATCAGGTTGGCCCCGGCCAGCACCGTCCGGCCGGCCAGGGCGACGCTCAGGTCTTCGACGGCGATCCTCAACTGCGCTCCAGTCGTCGGTCCAGCAGGTAGAGCAGGGTGGGGGCGCCGAGGACGGCGGTGACCACGCCGATCGGCAGTTCCTGGCCGTCCAGGGCGGTGCGGGCCACGGTGTCGACGACGACCAGCAGCAGCGCCCCGGTGAGCGCGGACAGCGGCAGCAGTCGCCGGTGGTCGGCACCGACCAGCAGCCGGCACACGTGCGGCACCATCAGCCCGACGAAGCCGATCGCCCCGGAGACGGCGACCAGCACGCCGGTGAGCACGCTGGTGACGACGAAGACCTCGCGGCGCAGCCGGGCGACGTCCACGCCGAGCCCGGCGGCCGTCTCGTCGCCCATCAGCATCGCGTTGAGTCCCCGGGCGCGAGCCTGGAGCAGGGCCAGCCCGAGCGCCACCGCGACGGCGGGGACGGCGAGTTGGGCCCAGACGGCGCCACCCAGGCTGCCCATCAGCCAGAACAGCACACCCCTGGTCTGCTGCTCGTCGCGGGTCTGCAGGACCAGGTAGCTGGTGAGGCCGCCGAGGAACTGGGCGATGCCGATGCCCGCGAGGACCAGGCGCAGCGGGGAGAAGCCGCCGCCGCGCCGGGCCATCAGCCAGACCAGCGAGAACGCGGCGAGCGCGCCGGCGAACGCCGCCAGGGAGACGGTGAGGCCGAGCGCGCTGCCGAAGGAGAGCTGGAGTCCGAGGGTGGTGCCGAGGACGATCGCGGCGACCGCGCCGAGCGAGGCGCCGGAGGAGATGCCGAGCAGGTAGGGGTCCGCGAGCGGGTTGCGGACCAGGGCCTGCACGGCGGTGCCGACCAGGCCGAGTCCGGCGCCCACCACGGCCGCCAGCAGGGCGCGGGGCACGCGTAGTTGCCAGACGATGAGGTCGAGGGTGCCGGGCTCGGGGGCCCGGCCGGTGAGCCGGCGGACGACCACCGACCAGACCTCGCCGGGCGGGACGTCCACCGAGCCGAGCGAGACGGCGGCGGTCAGCGCGAGCACCAGGGCGGCGGCGAGGGCGGCGGCCAGCGGCCCGGCCCGCAGGGTGCGGGCCGGGCGGGCGTCGCCGCGCTCCTTCCGAACGGCGGCCGGTGCCACCGGCTACTGCCCGTTCCCGGCGGGGCCGGCGCCCTGGGTCGAGTCGGCACCCGCGGCCGGAGCGCCGCCCTGAGCCGGGGCGCCCTTGACCAGGTCCGGGTGGACGGTGGCGGCGATCTGCCGCACGGCGTCGGCGTTGCGCACCCCCGCGATGGTGGTCACCTCGGAGCCGAGCCGGACGAAGTGCCCCTCCTGGACGGCCTTCAGGCCCTGGGTCGCGGGGAAGCCCTTCAGAAAGGCCTCGGCTTCGTCGAAGGCCTTGCGGGTGGCCTCCTCGCTGCCCCGGTTGCGCACGGCCAGCTGGATCCAGTCCGGGTTCTTGGCGACCACGTCCTCCCAGGAGCCGGGCTTGAAGTCGGCGTCGCAGTCGGCGAACACGTTGCGCGCCCCCGCCTGGGTGATCACGGCGTTGGCGACCTGCCGGCCGCAGACCGCCACCGGCTGCTTGGTGCCGGCGTCGAAGTCGAAGACGAAGTAGCTCGGCCGCTGCTCCTCCGGAACGGCGGCGAGCGCGGTGCGGACCTCGCCGAGTTGCTTCTCCATCCCGGTGACCAGTTCCTCGGCCCGTGCGGCGGTGCCGGTGACGGCCCCGAGGCGACGGACGTCCTCCTCGATCCCGGCGAGGTCGGTGCGCGGCGCCTTGGCGGCCTTCGGCGTCCCGGCGCAGGCGGTGGAGAGCAGGTACACGTGCTGGATGCCGGCCGCCGCGTACTCCTCCTCGCTCGGCCCGGTGGCGCCGCCGCCCATCATCGGCATCGCGCCGAAGGTGTCCACGTAGAGGTCGGCGCCGGAGCCGAGCAGCTTCTCCTTGGGTATGCCCTTCTCCCCGAGCACCGGCACCTTGGCGCCCTGGTCGGCGAGCGCGCCGGGCAGGGTGCCCTTGCCGGGCGGGAAGCCGGTACCGATCACCCGCTCCCCCGCGCCGAGCTGCAGCAGCAGCTCCAGGCTCGCGGCGTTGCTGGTGACGATCCTGGCGGGAGCCTGGGCGATGGTGGTCTCCTTGCCCGCGCAGTCGGCGACCTTGACGGGGAATCCACCGCCCTGGCCGGCCCGGACGCTGACGGGGGCGCTCGCCCCGCCCCCGGAACCGCTTCCGCAGGCCGTGGCGAACAGGGCGACGGCGGCCGCGATTCCGCAGACGACGCGAGGGCGCATGACAACTCTCCTGGTCGGTGGTGGTGCTCGGTGACGGCACCGGATGGTCGTGCCGGGGCCCGCGCTGCGGACCCGGACCAGGTAGTCGGACGGCCCGGGCGTCGGGTTCCCCGCGATCCGCGACCGGTCCCGGCCCCGCGCACAGCCGTCCGCGCGTACCCGTCCGCGCGTCGTCCGCGCGCCCCCGCACCGAGGAGCCGGACGTAGGCTGGTCGGATGGCCGACCCCACCGCCCCGCGCGACGACCTCGACCTCCCCGTCCGGCTCGGGCCGCGCCCGCCCCGCCGGGTGGTCTCGCTGGTGCCCTCGCTGACCGAGGCGGTCGCCGCCACCGCGCCCGGTCTGCTGGTCGGCGCCACGGACTGGTGCACCCACCCCGCCGAACTGGCCGTCACCCGGATCGGCGGCACCAAGAACCCGGACGTCCCGCGCATCCTCGCGCTCGCCCCGGACCTCGTCCTCGCCAACGACGAGGAGAACCGGCGCCCCGACCTGGACGCGCTGCGGGCGGCCGGCGTGCCGGTCTGGGTCACCGACATCCGCACCCTGGACGACGCCTTCCGCTCCCTGGACCGGCTGCTCACCACCGCCTGCGGGCTGCCCCGGCCGGCCTGGCTGGACGAGGCGGAGGCCGCCTGGGCCGGCGTCGGGGGCGGCGGCACACCGGCGGAGTCCGACGGCCCGCGGACCGTCGTACCGATCTGGCGGCGCCCATGGATGGTCCTCGGCCGCGACACCTTCGCCGGGGACCTGCTGCGCCGCCTGGGCCCACGGCTCGTCCACGCCGACCACCCCGAGCGCTACCCGGCCGTCCCACTGCCCGAACTGCTCGCCTGCCGGCCGGAGTTGGTCGTCCTGCCCGACGAGCCGTACCGCTTCACCGCCGAGGACGGCCCGGAGTCGTTCCCGGGCACACCCGCGGCACTCGTCAGCGGACGGCACCTGACCTGGTACGGGCCCTCACTGGTGACCGCCCCCGCCGTGCTGCGGCGGGCACTCGACCGTCCGATCGGGCCGACCCGCCCGGACGCCTGACAACGGCCCCGAAGGAAGCAACCTCGCGGAGACGCCCGTCGGCGGACGGGACCGGCGACGCACAACGGCCGGGCCCGGGACGCACGTACGCGTTCCGGGCCCGGCCGTTGTGCGGGTCGTCAGGTGTCAGCCGCGCGCGGCGGCGACGGCGGCGCCCAGCGCCTCCTTGATCCGGGGGCCGAGGCGGGCGAAGCCCAGCTCCTTCATGGCCGCCCGCAGCAGCTCCTCGTCCGTCCGCTCGGTGCCGTCGCCGTCCACCCAGCGCACGACGGAGAGCAGCTCGTCGGCGGAGTAGGCGGTCACGGGGCGACCGGGCGTGAAGTCCGGCTTCGCGGGACGGGCCTCGGCCACCGGCTCGGCGGCGACCGGCTCGGGCTCGACGGCGACCTCGGGCTCGACGGCGACGGGCTCCGCCACCTCTGCGGCGGCGACCTCGGGCTCGGGCTCGACGGCGCTCTTCTCGACCACGCTCTCGGGCCCGGTCTCGGTCTCGGTCTCGGCAGCCTCCACGGCGACCTCGGCCTCAACCGGCTCCGCCTCTACGGCGGGCTCCGCAACGGGCTCCTCGACGACGGCCTCGGGCTCAGCCTCGGCCTCGACCACCGGCGCGGCCTCGACCTCAGCGGCGACCTTCTCAGCCTCGACGGCGGGCTCCGCGGCGACAGCCTCGGGCACGGCCTCGGCCTCGACCACCGGCTCGACCTCGGCCACCGGCTCCTCGACCTCGGCCTCGGTCTCGGTGACGATCTCCTCAGCCTCGACGGCGGGCTCCGCCACGACGGCCTCGGCCACCGGCTCAGCCTCGCTCTCAGCCTCGGTCTCGACCGCAACCTCCGCCGCAACCTCGGCAGCGGGCTCAGCAACCTCGGCCACCGGCTCCTCGGTCGTCGCCTCGACCTCGATCTCGACGGTCTCCACGGCGACCTCGGCCTCGACCGACTCCGCCACAACGGCCTCGGGCTCGGCCTCGGCAACGGGCTCGGCAGCCTCGACCGCGGGCTCCTCGGCCTCGGTCGCCTCGGCGACCAGGGCGGCCTCCGGCTCCACCTCCGCCGCCGGCTGCTCATCCGCGGCCTCGGGCTCGGCCAGGGCTGCGGTCGCGGCGGCCACCAGGTCGTCGGCCGCCGGGGAGGGCGCCGGAAGGGAGACGACCGCGGCCGGCGTCTCCTCCGTGGTCTGCGCCGCCGCCGGCTCGTCCGCCGTGGCACTGGCGTTCGCCGTCGGCTCGGCCTCAATCTCGGTCTCGGTCTCGACCTCGGTCTCGTCCTCCGAAACCACCGCGGCGGCCGCGGCGGTCTCGGTGGTCTCGGTGGTCTCCTCCGCCGGAGCCGTCACCGCGGCCGGGGCCTCCTCCACGAGGCCGTCCCGCTGCCCGGCCGCCAGCGCCTGCAGGGCAGCCGCCTCGGCGTCGGCCCGGTCGGCCGTCCCGTCGGCCCCGGACCGCTCGGCGGCAGCCTCCTCGGTACCGGCCTCACCCCCAACCTCGGCAGGGGCCTCGACGGCGGTCTCGACCGCAACCTCGGCGCCGTCCGCGGCGCCGTCCGCGGCGACGTCCGCCGCCGCGTCCTCGGTACCGGTCTGCGCCTCGGCCGCCGCCTCGTCCACGGCGGCGGTCTTCTCCGCCAGCCCGTCCCGCTGCCCGCCCGCCAGCGCCTGGCGGGCCGCGTACGCGGCCTCGGCGGCGCGGCGGTCGGCCTTGGAAGCGGTGAGTTCGGCGAGCAGGTCGGCGAGGCCGGCTTCCTCCAGGCCGACGCGCAGGCCACGGATGGTGGGCAGGCGGTAGAGGGTGCCCTCGTCGGCGGCGAGGCGCTCGACCAGGTCGATCAGCTCGGCGAAGGGCAGCGCGTCCAGGTCGTGGTCGGGCAGCAGGCGGGCGAGGCCGCGCAGGCCGGTGTTGATCGTCTCGAAGGCCTGGGCGGTGCGGTCGACCAGGGCGCCGTCGGAGGGGACCCGCGGGAGGGTGCCGACCGGGGCCAGCGCGGCCCAGGCCCGGCGCTCGATCTCGGCGGAGGTGAGGGCCTCGTGCAGGTCCTCCCGGCGGATGCGGCGGTCGGTGGCGAGCGCGACGGCCTGCTTGCGCAGCGAGCGGCCGCGCAGCCAGGACAGCTTGACGCCGTTCTCGCGGCGCCAGGTGCTGTCGGCGGTGGCGGCGGCGAGGGCGCCGAGGTCGGCGTCGTACGCGGCGGGGAAGAGGGCCGCGGAGGTGCGGTGCACCCGCTGGAGCATCTCGACCAGCAGCGCGGTCTTGGCGACGGTGTCGGGCTCTTCGAGCTTGACGTCGGCGGCCAGCGCGGTCACGGTCTCCCAGGTCTGCTGGAGGTCGCTGCCGCGCAGTTCGGCGAGGGCCGTGGAGGCGGCGCGGGCGTCCTCGGGAGTGGCGACGGTGTCGACGGCCGCGTACCAGGCGTGGGTCTCGGCGGTGAGCGTGAAGGCCCCGAGTTCGGCGTAGCGGCCGAGGTCCTCGCGGAGGTCGGGCTCCGCGGCGGCGTCCTGGGGGTCCTTGACGTCTGCGGCGTCGGCGACGTCCGCCGGGTCGGCTGCGTCGGCGTTGCGCGAGTGAAGCACTGTCATGTGAGGTCCGGTTCTGGGCGACGACGGCGGGGCTGGCGGCGAGGGGGCGGCGGACCGGGTGCGCGGAGTCGCCCCTGGGGTGGGGCTAGGGGGCGCGCGGTCGGGCTGCCGGGTGTGGACGCCCAGAATACGGGTGCCCGTTCGAGCCTTGCACGCACCCACCGCGCCGACGGCGGGTGTCGTGTGCCATACCGCCCGCCTGGCCGCCACCCGGGCGGGCCGGACGGGTGGTCCGGCGTTGGTCCGGACGGGTGTCACCGCTGCTCGGGTGCTCCCTGCGGCGGGTCCGGGCCCCGGTGCTCATGCGGGTCCCCCGCCGGGTGCGCCGGACGGCCCCGACGGGCGGTCGGGCCGCCGGCCGGGTCGGCGGAACCGCTCCAGTGGCACCTCGCGGACTCCCCGTCCCCGTCCCCGTGCCGGGCCGGGCCGGCCGAGCGGCGGCCGGTACCCGGCCCGGCCGAGGGCCGGCAGATCGACCGGCGCGAGGTACTCGCTGAGCGCGGTGCGGTGCCACCACGCGCCGGTCCTCCGCAGTTCGCGCCAATCGGTGAACCGGTAGAGGTAGAGGGTCGCCCGGACGTGGGTCGGCGGGGCGTGCGGGAACGGGTTGTGGCGCAGCAAGCGCAGGGTGGCCCGGTCCCCGGTCAGCAGGCGGGCGACGAAGGGCAGGAACCAGGGGCGGGCGTAGCCGGGCGAGATGCCGGCGAACCACATCAGCCAGTCGAGCCGCAGGTGGTAGGGCGCGAACTGGCGCGGGAGCCGGCGCACGTCGCCGGGCTTGCCCTTGAAGCCGTACTCGCGCCAGACGGTGTGCGGGGTGAGCACCGCCTCGTCGGTGCCCTCGACCACCACCTCCTGGCGGAGCCGGTTGACGCTGCCGAAGGCGCCGTAGGTGTTGACGAGGTGCAGCCGGTTGAAGGAGCGGTTCATGGCCTGGCCGCGGGAGACCATGTTGCGCACCGGCCAGTAGCTGAGCACCGTGACGGCGGCGGTCAGCGCGATCACCAGCGCCTCGTACCAGACCGGTGCGCCGGGGTACGCGCGGGCGTGGACGGGCAGGCCGAGCCGGGCCGGCTGCACGGCGGCGAGGGCGAGGGCGATCGTCAGCCAGTTGAGCCAGGCGAAGTTGCCGGAGGCGACCAGCCAGAGCTGGGTGGCGATGACGGCGCAGGCCGCGTAGCTCGCGATCGGCTGGGGCAGCAGCAGGCCCACCGGTACGACGAGTTGGACGACGTGGTTGACGGCGGCCTCGACCCGGTGCAGCGGGGCGGGCAGGTGGTGGAAGAACCAGCTGAGCGGTCCGGGCATCGGCTGGGTCTCGTGGTGGTACCGGAGGCAGGTCAGGTCGCGCCAGCAGCTGTCGCCGCGCAGTTTGATCAGTCCGGCGCCGAACTCGACGCGGAAGGCGAGCCACCGCATCAGCCACAGGACCGGAGTGGGCGGGGCGGTGTCGGCGTTGCCCAGGAACGCGGCCAGGAAGCCGGCTTCGAGCAGCAGGGACTCCCATCCGAAGGAGTACCAGGTCTGTCCGACGTTGACGATGGAGAGGTACAGGATCCAGAGCGCCGCCCACGGCAGGACGGACGCCCAGAGCGGGACGGCGTCGACGAGTCCGGCCGCCACGGCGGCGGCGAGGGCGGCGCCGCTCCAGGCGACGGCGGCGAAGAACCGGTCGCTGTAGTGGAGGTGGAACAGGCCGGGTGACCGGCGGAACGGGACCCTGGCGGTGAAGCGGGGCACGGGCAGCATGCCGTCGGCACCGATCAGGGCGCGGAACTGCGCGGCGGCGGCCAGGAATCCGATCAGGTACAGGGTGGCGAGCAGGCGTTGGACGAGCAGCCGGCTCAGCCAGTAGTCGGGGGCGGCGAACCAGTCCATGCGGCCCATGCCTACCATCCGGCACCCCGGGTGCGGGCCCGGTCGGGACGGCGGAGCGGGGGCGGTTCACCCACTCGGCCGGGACGGCGGACTCCTGGCGGGCACCCGGCGGTCCCCTGGTGGCCCCCCGGTGGCTCCCGGCGAACTCCCGGCCCCGGGCGGCATCGTCGTGGCGGGGTCCTCTCCACGGGGTGAGAGGCGCCCCGCCACGGCGGTGGCGGTCCGCACCGGCCGGGGTTCAGCGGGGCAGGCCGGGACCGGCCTCACCGGTGACGGCCGGGCGGCCGGGCGACGGGGCGCCGCTCTGCTGGAGCCGGTCGACGAGCAGGGCGGCCAGCGTGCCGAGTTCCTCCTCGGTGCGGGACCGCGCGGTGATGTCCATGCCGACGGTGAGGACGCCGTTGATCCGGCCGGTGAGCGCGGCCCGCAGCGGGGTGCAGGTGAAGCTGAAGACCTGCCGGCCGCGCTGGGCGTCCGGGCGGGCGGCCTGCAGCCGGACCTCGTCGAGGACGGCGGTGCGGCCGGTGCGGTACGCCTCCACGACGGTCTGTTCCAGGCCCGCCGCGCCGAGCTGCGGGTACGCGGCGCCGATCGTCCCGCAAGCCGTCGGCGCGCCGAAGGTGTCGGTGTGCTGGGCGTTGGCGTAGCGGATCTCCTGGTCCGGGCCCTCGGTGAGCATGATGGGGAACGGCGAGCCGTCGAAGGCGGCGAACATCTCCTGGCGCTGGGCGAGCAGGCTGTCGCGCAGCCGGATCTCGGAGAGCAGCGCCTCGGCGAGGTGCTGGATGTCGCGCAGCCGTTCGCGCCCCCACTGCCGGGGCTCCCGGTCGAGGACGCAGACGGTACCGATGACGGTGTTGGTGTCGTCGACGAGCGGGGCGCCGAGGTAGGCGCGGACGCCGAGTTCGTCCACCACCGGGTTCCCGGCGAACCGGGGGTAGGCGAGGATGTCGTCGAGGGCGAGGGGGGAGCGCTGGGCGACCACGTGGGGACAGAATCCGTGGCTCAGCGGCATCTCCCGGGTGGGGAGGTCGAAGGCGATGCCGCGGTCCGCCCAGGACGATCCGTCCTCGGCCGTGGCGTCGGCCGAACTTGGCGGGATGTAGAGCCCCCGGAACATCTGGCGCTCGTCATTGATGAAGTTGACCATCGCGATGGGAGCGCGCGTGATACTGGCTGCCAGGTGGGCGAAGCGGTCGAAGGCCTCGTCCGCGGACGGGTCGTTGAGCCCAAGGCCGCGCAGCCTGCGGGTTCGCGCGGACTCCCCGGAGGCACCCGGGAACTGGCCTTGAGTGCTCATCACATCTGTCATGGCGCACATGTAACCAGACATCAGAACGCCCGGGCGGCCCCGATCGACCGTTCTTCAGCCTTGCCGATGGCCCGTCAAAACCGCATGTGAACGACTGGTCGACGGACCGTCACGGAAGCGAAGTTCAATGCCCGTCCGGGGCCGTGGCGAAACCCCTCCCGGCGGGGACGGGCCGAATCGCGCCAATCCAAGATCGACTCTGGGCTGCCCCGGTACCCCATACAACAATGAGCCCTGCCGAAGACACGGACGGTTCCCGCCACCGGGACACCGCCCGGGGACGCATGCGCCGATCGCACCGGGGCGACCGGCCGACACTCCCGCACACCCACCGCCCCCCGTGGGGATCGCCGGAGCGGCATCGACGGCACGGACGGAGGCACGGCACCACACGCATCGAGAGGACCGGAGCATGGCGATGGACTACTTCACCGACGACCGTCACGAGGGCCTTCGGGCCGAAGTCCGTGACTTCGCGGAGAAGGAGGTGCGTCCGCGGGTGGCCAGGATGGAGGCCGAGCGGAAGATCGAGTTCGAGCTGGCCCGGGAGATCGGCCGCCAGGGCTGGATCGGCGTGACGATCCCGCGGGAGTTCGGCGGCCTCGGCCTGGGGCACGTCGCCAAGACCGTGATCATCGAGGAGCTGGCCCGGGTGAGCGGGGCTGCGGGCTCGATCGCCCAGGCCTCCCAGCTGGGCGTGGCCAAGGTGCTCCACTACGGCTCCCAGGCGCAACGCCGCAAGTGGCTGCCGAAGTTCGCCTCCGGGGAGTGCCTGCCGACCATCGCCGTCACCGAGCCGGAGTCCGGCGGCCACGTGCTCGGGATGACCGGCACCGCGGTCCGCGACGGCGACGAGTACGTGCTCAACGGCCGCAAGTGGTTCGTCGGCAACTCCCACATCGGGGACGTGCACGGCGTGGTCCTGCGCACCGGCCAGGGCAGCCGGGGACTGTCCGCCTTCCTGGTCGAGAGCGACCGCCCCGGGTTCCGCACCGGCTCCCCCGGGTCCCAGAGCGGGCTGCACGGCTTCTCCTTCGGCGAGATCCTCCTGGAGGACTGCCGTGTCCCGGCCGGCAACCGGCTCGGCCGCGAGGGGCAGGGACTGGACGTCGCCTACTCCTCCTCCACCCTCTACGGCCGGATCAACCTCGCCGCCGTCGGGCTCGGCATCCACACCGCGATCGTCGAGGACACCGTCCGGTTCGCCGAGGGGCGCGTCCTGTACGGCCAGCCGATCAATCAACTACCGAACATCATGCTCAAGTTGGGCGAGATGCAGTCCCGGCTGATGACCGCCAGGCTGGCCGCCTACCACGCCTCCCACCTGCTCGACCTCGGCCGCGCCTGCGACGCCGAGCTGATGAACGCCAAGCTCATCAACACCGAGTACGCGCTGGACTCCGCCCGCAACGCCATGGAGATCCACGCCGCCCGCGGCCTCCAGCCCGAGTTCGGCATCGAGCGCTACCTGCGGGACGCCACCCACGTCTACCCGCCGGCCGGCACCTCGGACGTCCAGCGGCTGCGGCTCGGGCAGGTCGCCTCGGGCACGTACGGCAAGCAGTGGTCCGCGGAGCTGTCCGAGCTGACCAGCTGGGCCTGGAGCGAACTCGTCGCCCAGCGAGGGGCCCCGGTGGAGAAGCCGCCAGGCCGGGGCGGACGGGTGCTGCCGATGCCGCTCGCGGGCTGAGACCGGGCCGGGGCCCCGTCCGCGACCCGCCGCCGATTGACCTGTTCCTGCCGGATTCCCCGGAGGCCGCCCACGCCCTCCGGGGGCCGCGGGCCCGACCTGCCCGACCCGTCCGACGGCCGTGAGCTGCGGGATCGCCCCGACCGGCGCCCCGCCCCGCGCCCCGCTCCGACGCCACCACCCCTTCGTTCCCGGCCAGTTGATGTTGCGCCGACGACGCCCGGGGCTGATAGCGTCAGGCCGTCGGCGGCCGTGCCCCACCCGGCCGGGCCGGTGGCAGCGCGTCACCGGATCCGGCGGTCCCGGCCCCGACCCCGCAGGACTCCCTGAAGCCCGGCCGCACCGTCTTCGGGACCGCCCCGCAGCTCCGCTCGGACCGCCGGTCCGACCGGCGGGTCCCGGTCCCACGACCCGGCCCTGCAGCAAGGAACCAGATGCCAGGCATATCGGCCCACCGCACGGGCCACCGCGCCGGCCGGTCCGGCTCGCTCCGCAGCCCGCTCCTCGGCCTCGTGCTGCTCCCCAGCCTGGGCCTCGCCGCCGCCTGGGGGTACGCCGCCTACCTGCTGCGCGACTCCGGACAGCGCACCGAACTGCTGGCCGGCAGCGCGGCCGTCGCCGCGGTGGTGCTGATCAGCCTGTTCCGCGGCGTCCGGACCGCCTGGACGCTGTCCGCACGGCTCTCCGAACTGCGGGCCGACACCGTCGCGCTCGCCCGGCAGGAGATCCCCGACGTGGTCGAGCGGCTGCGCGCCGGGGAGCAGGTGCCCGCCCCGCCCGCCTGGGCGCCGCGTCGGCGGGCCGGCGACGACCTCCAGCAGGCCGCGGAGGGCCTCGCCGCCGTCCGCCAGGCCGCCGTCGCCGCCATCGTCCACCAGGCCCAGGGCCGCGAGGGGACGAAGAAGGTCTTCCTCAACATCGCCCGGCGCACCCAGATCCTGATCCACCGGCAGATCAGCATGCTGGACGCGCTGGAGCGCGAGCACGAGGACCCGGAGCTGCTGCGCGAACTGTTCGCCGTCGACCACCTGGCGACCCGGATGCGGCGCAACGCCGAGAACCTGGTCATCCTCGGCGGCGCCCTGCCCGCCCGGCGCTGGCGCAACGCCGTACCCGTGGTCAACGTGCTGCGCAGCGCCGTCTCGGAGACGGAGAACTACTCCCGGGTCGTCGTCCGGGGTGTGCCGCGCGTCTCCCTCCGAGGGGAGGCCGTCGCCGACGTCATCCATCTGGTCGCCGAGCTGATCGAGAACGGCACCACCTTCTCCCCGCCGTACACCCAGGTGCAGATCTCCGCGCAGGAGGTCACCGAGGGCCTGGCGGTCGAGGTCGAGGACCGCGGGCTCGGCATGACCGAGGACGAGTACCGGCGGCTCAACGCGTACCTGGCCGACCCGCCCGAGCTGGACGTCTCCGCGCTCGGCGACGACCTGCGGCTCGGCCTGTTCGTCGTCGCGCGCCTGGCCGCCCGGCACGACGTCCTGGTCTCCCTGCGGCCGTCCCCGTACGGCGGCACCCGGGCCCTGGTGACGGTGCCCTCGGCACTGCTGGAGCAGGCCGCGCCGCCGAGCGGGGAGGTGCCCGGGCTGCCCTCCGGGGCCCGGATCACCCGGGCTCCGGGGGGCGATGCGGGGGTTGGCGGCGGCTCCGGTGCCGGGACCGGTGGTGGCTCCGGGACCGGGGGCGGGGCCGGGGGCGGGGGCGGTCTGGTCGGGCTCGGGCAGGAGCCGGCGGGCGCGGTGGCCGGAGGGCTTCCCGGGCTGTCGGCCGGGAGCCCGGGGGCTCCGGGGCCGTTCGGCGCGCCGGGGGCTCCGGCCGTCCCCTACGGCGCGGACGGCCCGGCCGACGTGGACGACGTGGCCGACGTGGCCGGTGCGGGCGGCTTGGGCGGTACGGGCGGCTTGGGCGAGGCCGGGGCGGGCGCCACGGGGCTCGGCGGCGCCGGGGAGGCCCTCCGCGCCGAGGCACCTGCCAACGGGGGCCTGGCGGTCGGCGCCGAGATCCCCG
Source organism: Kitasatospora sp. NPDC002543 (assembly GCF_053594915.1). Taxonomy (NCBI): domain Bacteria; kingdom Bacillati; phylum Actinomycetota; class Actinomycetes; order Kitasatosporales; family Streptomycetaceae; genus Kitasatospora; species Kitasatospora sp. NPDC002543. The sequence goes on from NZ_JBSFWR010000008.1 coordinate 29,649, forward strand.
GCTTGCCCGGCGCGGTGGTGGTGCCCCGGCCCGTGCTGCCGCGCATGTACGACCTGTCCGGCAGCCCCTCCGCGGACCACGGCACCACGGGGCTGCCCGCCGGCCGCACCGACGGTGTCACGGGCGACGGGAGGCAGCGGTGAGCGCCGTGCGGGGCTCGGGCCCGGCTGCCCTGACGGTCCCGGCGTGGGTATCAGGCGTGGATCCGGGCGCGGGTATCAGGCGTTGGCGTGGACCGGGTGGAGGTCGGCGAGCGATTCCACCAGCGGAGCCAGCTCGGGGACCTCGGTGGCCTCCGTGAGCGTCGCCTCCAGGGTGGCGTCGTGCACCGGGCGGGCGGCGGTCAGCAGCTCGCGGCCCTCGGGCGTCAGCTCGGTGTAGATGCCCCGCCGGTCCTCCGCGCAGAGGAAGCGGCTGAGCAGGCCCCGGTCCTCCAGGCGGCTCACCAGTCGGGTGGTCGCGCTGCTGCTCAGCGCCGCGGCTCGGGCCAGCTGCTGCATCCGCATGTGCCAGCCGTCCTGGCGGGAGAGCGCCTCCAGCACCGTGTACTCGACCACCGAGAGCTTGAACTCGGCCTGGAGCGACTTCTCCAGCGCGGTGTCGATCATTCCGTGCAGCGCGGCGAGCGTCCGCCAGCCACAGGCCCGGATCTCGGCCGCATCGTCGCGGATTCCCATGACTCGCCCACTCTTCCGTCGCGCCGCTCACGTCTCCCCTCCGACAAGTATGCCAGTCGGCGCGGAATATCAGTCTGTGCAAATAGTTCGCCGTCCGGTCCGGACGACTGCGAGGATCCTCGGCATGACCCCGCCCCTCGACGACCATGACGACTCCGACCCCTTCGCCGGGCTCGGCGATCCCGTCCTGACCACCGAGGACGAGCGGCGCCGCCTGTTCGCCGTGGCCGGAGCGCACGAGTACGACGAGGCCAGGACGGTCGGCGTCTTCCACGTCACCGACCGCGCCCGCCGTCGACGGCTCCTGACGTCCCAGTACCCCGTGCACGCCATGGCCTTCCACCCGGCCCTCCCCCTGCTCGCCGTGGGATCCGGCGAGTACGACGGCGGCTACCACTTCGAGGGCGAACTCCTGCTCCTGAACCTGGAGACCGGCACCGCTGTGTCGCTCATCGAGGGCCACTTCGGCCGCCAGGTCCTCGGCCTGGAGTGGCTGGACGACCAAGGCCTTCGCATCCTGATGGCGCCGCCCGACGACTGGAAGGACCGCGCGGCCCACGTGGAGGGACACGTCGCGGTGGTACGCCGCTCCGACTGGGCCGCGGTCGCGGCCAAGTCACTCACGGGGCCCGACCTCGCCGGACCTCGCATACCCGCGCCCCGCCCGGACCAGCGCGAAGCCGCCCGGAAGGCGGTCGCCCGCCTGAGGACGCCGAGCGCACGCCGGCACGGGACCGACGGAACGCACCGGTGAGGACCGGCCGACGTCCGGGCCACCGGGCGGGGCACTCGGTTCCACGGGCCACGGAAGGGCGCCGGAAGACTCCTCACCCCTCCCCGGACCAGGCCGCCGCGCACAGCGCCGTGGCCAGTTCCTCGGTGTAGGAGGCGGCGGCCAACCAGGCGGTGGCGAAGGCCTCGTGGTCGTCCGTGACGATCCGGCCGAAGACGTCGCGCCGGCGGTCGGCCGCGGCGGCCCGCAGGCCGTCGAGGAGCTCGGCGGCCGTGGCCAGCCCGGCGGCGCGCAGCAGAGCCCGGTCGACCGCCGCCGAGGCCTCGCTCGGGGCGAGGGCGTGCCGGCCGGTGGTGACCGTCTGCTCGACCCGGCGGCCGAGCACATGGACGGGCGGGCCGTACGGCGCCGGGGCCGCCGACTGCTCCGCCGACGGGGCCGTCACCGGGTCCGTCACCGCGTCCGTCCGGCCGGGCCCGGTGACGGAGGCCGCGGCGGGCACCGCGAGGTCGGCGGTCTGGAGGCGTTCCAGGCCGACGCTGACCCGGCCCGCCCGGTCCGTGGGCAGGGCGAGCGGATCGGGGGCGGCCGGAGGCGTACCGATCGCGAGCAGGAGCAGCTCCGGGCGGTCGGCGCGCTCCAGGCGGCCGATCACCCGCAGCCGCAGGCCGGGCGCGGTGGCGAGCAGCGCGAGGTTCGCCCGGAACGGCAGGTCGGGGTGCTCGTGCGCCGGGCGCAGGACGATCACCGGACCGCCCGGACCGTCAGGAGCGCCAGGAGCGCCCGGACCGCCAGGACCACCCGATCCGTGGTCCGGCCCCTCCGGGCCGCCCTGCGCCGCGGCCCGCGCCAGCAGCTGCGGCGTCCCGCCCGGGCCGGTGGGGGCCGTGCCCAACAGGGTGACGTCAAGGAACAGCAGGTCGCTCCCGGCCGGGCGGCTCTCGTACGGCAGTTCCCGCGCCGCGAGCGCCCGGGCGATCTGGGCGGTCAGCGGTTCGGACCAGAGCCGGGCGGCCGGCCCGTCCGTCCACGCCGTGCCCGCCGCACGGACGGCCCGCACCGAGGCGCCGGAGCCCAATCGGCCGCCGGTGGACCTGGTCGCGCCCTGGACGACCAGCCCGGCGCGGCTGAACTCGCGGTGGCTGAGCGCGGTGTCGCCCAGCCTGACCGTCCGGTTGCCCGCACCGACCGCCTGCGGGGCGGCGGCCGCCGCGTCGTCGTGCGGCATCACCTCGGCGATCGTGCTGAGGCGCCCGTCGGCGTCCACCGCCCAGCTGACCGCGCCCGCGTGGGTGGCCGTCAGCACCGGCTCGGCGAACAGGCCGTAGAGCCGCAGGCCGCCCTCCTCACGGTAGGCCTGGCGCGCCGTGCCGCGCAGTTCGGCGACCGGGGCCGCGCCGGCCGTCAGCTCGGTGGTGAGGCCCAGCAGTTCGCGCAGGCCCGCCACCAGGTCCACCAGCCGGTGGTCGGGCGCACCGGAGCGTGCCGCCCGGAGCTTGGTCGCGACGGTGACGGCCGCCGCGGCCGGGCGGTACAGGCCCGCGAGCCTCGCCCGGTGGGCCGCACGCAGCAGTTCCGCCTGGGAGACCGCCCCCGCCCCGCCGACCCCGGCGGCCAGGACCGCGGACGCGGCCCGGTGGAGGTGGTGGACGGCGGCGAGTTCGGCCCCGGTGAGCGGGTCGGCGGCCGACCCGGCGGTCGGCTCCTCGGGAGCTGCCGGAGCCCCGTCGCGGCCCTCGCCGGCCGCGGCAGCGCCGCCGTCCCCGGACGCCGGCGCCGCCTCCGCGTCGTCGGCCTCGGCCTCGGCGAGCGGGCAGAGGGAGACGGCGGCGGCCCGGTGCACGCAGGCCGGGGCGAGCAGGCAGCCGCAGCGCACGTCGGCCGCCGTGGCCACCGCCCCGCCCGGGGCGCGCAGCACGAGCACCGTCTCCTCGTCCACCTCCACCCGCCACTCGTCGCCCTCCCGGGCCACCGGCCGCTCCGCCAGCTTCGCCGCCGCGGCATCCAGCCGCTTCTGCAGCCGGGCGCTCAGCCCGGCCACCACCTCGGCGACCACCTCGGGCCGCACGCCCGGCCAGTCGCTCGTCCGCGCCGTCACGCTCATCGCACCTTCTCCCCCACCCAGCGGGCCAGTTCCAGCGGGCTCAACGCCGCCACGGGCATTCCGGCCGCGACCAGTTGGCCCGCGACCGCCTTCGAATAGCGGGCCGTCCCGGTGTCGTCCAGCGCCGCGCAGCCGAGCAGGTGCACGCCGGAGTCCACCAGAGCCCGGGTCTGGGCCAGCAGCCCGCCGACCGGCCCGCCCTCCTCGAAGTCGCTGACCACCGCGATCAGCGTGCGGGACGGCACCGTCACCAGCTCCCGGGCGTAGCGCAACCCGGTAGCGATGCTGGTGCCGCCGCCGACGCTCACCTCCAGCAGCAGGCTCAGCGGATCGTCCACCCGCTCCGTGAGGTCCAGGACCTCGGTGGAGAAGGCCACGAAGTGGGTGCTCAGCGAGGGCACCCCGGCCAGGATCGAGGCCGTCAGCGCGGCCCACACGGTGGAGGCCTCCATCGACCCGGAGACGTCCACCACCAGGATCAGCCGCCAGTCGTTGGCCTGCCGCGCCCTGGTCCGGAAGACCGGGCGCTCGGGCACGATCAGGGTGCCGCCGTCCGGTCCGGGGCGGGCGGTGGCGAGGTTGGCCCGGATCGTCCGGTCCAGGTCCAGCCCGCCGCCCGGGCGCCGGGACGGGCGCGGCACGGCGATCCCGGTCAGCGCCGGGCGCAGCCGGGTGGCCAGCTCCCGGCTCAGCTCGTCCACCAGGCGCCGCACCAGCGGGCGCAGCCGGGCCACCCTGGCCTCGGGCAGACCGCCCGCGTGGTCCAGCACGGTGCGCAGCAGCTCGACGGACGGGCGGACGGCCGCCGGGTCGACCGCCTCCAGGACGTCGGTGCGGCCGTGCGCGACGGCGGCGGCCAGCACCTCCTCGCGCACGCCGGGGCCGAACAGCGACTCCAGTTCGTCGGCCCACTCCCGCACGCCGGGGTACGGGGCCTCGCGGCCGCCCCTGCCGCCCCGACTCTCCAGGCCCGGGCCGGAGCCCTCGCCGTGGCCGCTGCCGTACAACTCGTCCAGGGCGGTGGCGAGTCGGGCACCGCGGGCGGTCAGGCCACCGTTGCCGGGGCGGCCGAGGAGCAGCCGCCAGCGTTCGGCGGGGGCGAGGGCGTGGGGCGTGGCGGCCGTGGCGGCCGTGGCGGCCGTGGCGGCTGTGGTGGCCGTGCCGGCCGTGGGCGGCTGCTCCTCGGCCGCGGCCGCCGGGGCGCCGGGGCCGGGATCCGGTGGCGTCGCGGGCAGGAGGCCGCGGCGGGCGAGAGCCGCGCGCGCCGCGAGGTCCGCCCGGATCCAGCCGGCGAGCACGGCGGGGCCGGCTTCCTCGGGCAGGGCGGCGAGCCGGGTGCCCAGGTGCTCCTCGACCAGGGCCAGCAGCCGGTCGCGGGCGGCGGGGCTGAGGGTGTCGAAGCCGCCGCGCAGCGCGGGCAGCCGGTCCAGGAAGGCGTCGTCGGGCAGCGAGGTGACCCGCTCCAGCAGCGGTTCCAGCGCCTGCGGCGCGGAGTCGAACAGCCCTTCCGCGGCCGTCAGCAGACCGACCAGCGCCCGCCCGAGTGCCTGTCGCGCCCCCGGAGCGGTGGCGCCGTCCACCCACGAGGCGGCCCGGCCGCCCAGCGCGTCGGCCGGCTCCTGCCCCAGCAGGACCCGCACCGCACCGGCCGCGCCCCGCACCATCGGGCTGCCCCGCTCGGCGAGTTCGGCCAGCACGTGGGCCAGTCGCACCCCGCCGAGCCGGTCGGCCCGTCGCACCAGCTCCACCAGGGCCCGCGCGTCCTGCGGATCGTCCGACCCGCCCAGGCCCTCCAGCTGCCGCACGGCGGCCACGGTGAGCACCTCCCCGGCCGCGGCGAGCACGGGCGGGCCCTCCGGCGCGCGGAGCGGACCGGGACCGGGGCCCGACGGAGCGTCGTCCGCGACGGGGTCGGCCGGGTCGGTGCCGCGCGGGGCGCGGGCGGGGTCGGCCGTGGAACCGGCCGCGCCCGGCGTACCGGCCGCGCCCGCCTCCGCGCGCTCCGCCCGGCCGAGCTCGCCGGGAGCGGGCGGGGGCGCGGGCGCGGCAACGCCCCCGCCCCGTGCGGCCGAGGCGGCGTCACCGGAGCCGGGGGCGGCGGATCCGGCCTTCCCGCCCGTGCCCTCCACGGCACCGTCACCAGCCGGGGTGCGGCCGGCGACGTGGTCGGCCGGGTGGTCGGCGCACGGGCCGTCAAGGGCCTGCGGGGCGAGGACCGGCGCGCGGGACGCACCGGCGGCCACCGCCTCCTCCGGGGCGTAGCCCGGGAAGTGGCCGGCGGCCAGCCGGTCGACGAGCGCCAGGGCGTCGAGGAGGTCGGGGAGGGTCGCGGAGGCGGGGAGGACCGTGGTGAGTTGGGCGAGGCGGGCCTCGGCGAGGGCGGGGAGGGCGGTGGAGGCCGCGGCGGTGAGGCCGTCGATGATCTCGCGCGGGGTCGGCTGGTCGGTGAGGCGGGCGCGCAGGGCGCCTTCGGCGGCCTGCGCGGGGGTGACGCCCCGGGTGCCGGCGACGGTGAGCATGGCGGCGGTGGCGGGCGTCCAGTGCAGGCGCCAGCGGGTGCCGAGGGTTTCGGTGCCGCCGGCGCCGGTGGTGGCGACGGGCTCGGCGTAGGGCACCTCGCAGGCGGTGAGGCGGTGCAGCAGGATCTCCCGGCGGCGGTCGAGGTCGCTGCGCAGCGGGTCGAGGCGCAGGTCGCGCGGGCCGGGGTCGGCGGGGTTCGGGAGGCCCAGGGCGTCGAGGAGCGTCTCGACGGCGGGGGCGAGTCCGCTGCGCGGGGCGGCGGGGGTGGGACGGCCGGTGCGGGTGCCGACCAGGACCTGTTCCAGGGCGCGGGCGACGGCCCGGCCGCGCCCGAGGGGTTCGCCCTGGGCGAGGGCGGTCTGCACCGCTTCGACGAGTTCGCCGCGGCCGGGGGCGGCGTGGCCGCGCAGCCGGGCGAGGTCGCCGGCCAGGCGGACGATCTCGCGGGCGTCGGCCGGGCCGCTGGGGTGGTCCTGGGTGCGCAGGGCGGCGCAGATCCGGACGGCGGTGGCGGTGAGCGCCTCGGCGAGGCGTTCCGGGTCTCCGCCGGCGTCCAGGACGGTGTGCTGCCACTCCGGGTCGCGGATGCCCGCCGGGTAGCCGGAGCGGGCGTCGAGCAGCGGATAGGTGTAGGGGATCAGGGACAGCACGTGTCCGGGGTCGTCGGGGTGCGGGGGCTCCTCGGTGGCGAGGGGGCCGTCCAGCAGGGCGGGGGCGTGGAAGGCGCCGATCACGGCGGCGACCCGGCGCCCGCCGGCCGAGGCGTCCCGGATGCGGGCCCGCATCCAGGCCTCGCGGCGCAGGTCGTACGGGTCGACGCCGGCGCCCGTCTCGGCGTCGCGGCGCAGCGCCCAGCCGACCAGCAGGGCGGCGCGCCGGACGGCCTCCGGGGCGGAGCCCGGTGCGGCCGTCTCGACCAGGCGGTCCCACAGGTCCTCGTCGGAGTCCCGGCCGGTGAGGCGGTGGCGCAGCGCGTCGGCGACACCGGGAGCGGCCGGGGCGCCCTCGGTGCGCCTGCGCTCCCCCGGCCCGCCGGTCTCCGCCCGGGCGGCCCGGTGGGCGAGCGGGAGGTCGCAGGCGACGGCCTCCACCCCGTTGCGCCGGGCCCAGCGCAGGGCGGCGAGTTCCGGGGAGAAGTCGGCGAACGGGTAGAAGGCGGGCCCGGCCGCCTCCTCGGGCCCGGCCGGGGCCGCCGCGAGGGCGACCGGGGCCCGGGTCTCCTCGTCGGCGAGCCAGCCGAGCCAGGGCTGGAACTCGGCGGGCAGCTCGACCAGGACGGCGTCCGGCCGGGCGGCGTCGAGCAGCGCGGGGATCACCGCGCTGAGGGACGGCGCGTGGTGGCGCACCCCGATGAGGTGCGGCCCGGGGTGGCCGGTGCCGGAGGCGGCCAGCCGGTCGGCCTCGGCCCGGACCGTCCGGTCCGCGTCGTCCGGGCGGGGGATCTCCGCGCTGCTCATCGGATCAGGCCTCCAGTGCCGGGCGGAGGTCCCACAGGGTGCGCCAGGTGGCGGCGCCCTGTTCGGCGCGGCGGCGGACCGGGCCGTCCCAGTAGCCGAGCAGCCGGGCCGCGTCGGACGGCTCGTCCTTGCGGACCACGCCGAGGAGCTGGCCGGGCAGCCGGCCGAGCAGGTCCCCGCCGTCGGGCAGGTAGGCGGCGCTGACGCCGAGCGAGGTGGCGACGGACACCGCCTCGGCGGTGCTCATCACGGTGGACGGGCGTTCGACGTCCCAGCCCTCGGTGGAGCGGCCGGTGCGGAGGTCCCGGAAGGCGGTGACCAGGGCCTCCAGGACGGCGTCGTCCACCGCGTAGGCGGCGCCGGCCCGCGCCACGGCGGCGGTGGACTGGCGGCGGACCAGCTCGACCTCGGCGGCGAGGCTGCCGATCGGGCCGACCGTCTCGAAGTTGAACCGCCGCTTGAGTGCCGCGGACATCTCGCTGACGCCCTTGTCCCGCAGGTTGGCGGTGGCGATCAGGGTGAAGCCGGCCGCGGCGTGCAGCTGCCCGTCCGGGGTGCCGGCCAGTTCGGGGACGGCGATGCGCCGTTCGGAGAGCAGCGAGACCAGGGCGTCCTGCACCTCGGGCAGGCAGCGGGTGACCTCCTCGACCCGGGCGACCGCGCCGGTGGTCATCGCGGTGAGCACCGGCGAGGGGACGAGTGCCTCGCGGCTGGGCCCCTTGGCGAGCAGCAGGGCGTAGTTCCAGCCGTACTTGAGCTGGTCCTCGGTGGTGCCGGCGGTGCCCTGGACGGTGAGCGCGCTGCTGCCGCAGACGGCGGCGGCGAGCAGCTCGGAGAGCATGGACTTGGCGGTGCCGGGCTCGCCGACGAGCAGCAGGCCGCGCTCGCCGGCGAGGGTGACGACGCAGCGCTCGACCAGGGCGCGCTCGCCGACGAACTTGGGCTCGATGACGAGGCTCCTGCGGCCGGCCTTGAGCTTCTCGCCGCCGCTGCCCATCACGAAGGTGACCGCGGCGCGCGGGGTCAGCCGCCAGCCGGGCGGGCGGGGGCCGCTGTCGTGGGCGGCCAGGAACTCCAGTTCGGCGGCGTACTTCTCCTCGGGCGGGACGGTCTGCCGGTCCGCGGCGGGGGTGGGGGTGGTCGTGCTCATCGACGGGCCTTCCTGCGCTTGCTGGTCTGGAGCTCTTCGTAGCCGGGGGCGTCGCCGTCGACCGTCCGCTGCCAGGCCCGGGCGAACAGCTCGGGGACGGGCAGGTCGACCAGCGCGGGCCGGTGGGTGGGCAGGTCGTACAGGGCGGCCTTCCAGGTCTCGGCCGGCAGGGCGGGGGACTTGGCCTCCTGCCAGCCTCCGGGCAGGAAGAGGCTGCGGCCGGCCCGGGCGCGCTTGGCCTCCAGCACCAGGTCGGTGGCGGCGAGTTCGGCGCGGGCCTTCTTCAGCCGGGCGGGCTTCCAGCCCGTCCAGCGGGCGGCGTTGCGGTCCGTCGGGTCGGGCAGGGCGAGCAGTTGGAGGTAGAGCGTGGCCGCGTCCTCGCCCAGGCCGTGGGTGCGGGACACCTCGGCGACCAGCTCGGGGACGGAGAGCTGCGGGTTCTGCAGCCAGGCCGGGCCCTCGCCGGCGGCCGGTACCGCGGCGGCGGAGGCGGCCAGCCGCTCGGGTTCGCCGCGCAGCACGGTGGCGATCGCCGCCCGCTCGGTGTGGTACCAGTGGCCGTCGCAGAGCCCGTCGATCAGTTCGAGCAGCGGGTCGTCGGGGCCGGTGAGGGCGGCCGGGCGCAGCCAGATCCGCTCGTACTTCTCGTGGTACGGCACCAGGACGAGTGCGGGGCCGCAGCGGACCAGGCCGTCCGGGTCGGCTCCGCCCTCGGCGGGCAGGCCGAAGTGGGTGCGCAGCACGGCAGCCAGCGGCGCGTTCTTGACGGTGCTGGTCACGTGGAGGTCGAGCAGCAGCTCCGGGTCGGCCAGGCGGTCGCGCAGCGCGGTGGCGGCGGTGGGCAGCAGTGCGCGCAGCGGGCTGTCGGCGGGCAGGTGGTAGGCGAGCCAGCGCAGGGCGCCGACGGTGGCGGCGAGCGCGCCGGAGTCCGGCACGGCGGTGCCGTCCTCGGCGACCAGCCGCGGGCCGTTCCCGTCCTTGTCGGTGGCCCGGAAGCGGGTGCGGCCGGTGAGCCACGGGGTGTGGGCGGGGTTGAGCACCGCCTCGACGGTGTCGATGGACACGCCCTGGACGGTGGCCAGTGCCTCCTCGGGGAGGGTGACGAGCCGTCCGAAGCGCCGGATCCACTCCTCGGCCCCGGCGGCGAGGTCGGGGCCGTCCGTCCACAGGGTCTTCGGGTCGGCGGGGAGCATGGCGCCCCACACGGCGGCGAGACCGGTGTGGTCGTGGCGGCGCAGCCAGGCCCGGGCCGCCTTGAACTCGGCGGCCTTGAGCCCGAACTCGGCCGGCGCGGCGACGTCGCTCCAGTGGAGCAGGCCGGACGGCGGGCAGAGCAGCAGGGTGGAGCGGGCGGTGCCGATGCCGGTGAGCGCGCTGAAGGCCTCGGCCTGGTCCGGGGACCACGGCGTGGTGCCGCGCAGCGCGGCGACCCGCCAGAACTTGGCGACCCAGGCGGCGTCGATCCGCTCCTCGGTGCCGCGCTCCTTGACGGTGGTGAAGTGCGCGACGGGCCCGAACTCCCCGCTCGGGTCGTGGTCGACGGCGAGCCAGTGCACCACGCCGTCGGTGTACTGCCGCTGGTGGGCGAGGATGACGACGGTTCGGTCGCCGTGCCGCAGCACCTCGCCCCCGCGGCGGGGGACCGGCCGCCCGGAGCCCGCGTTGGCGGCCAACGGGACCTGTTCTGCGAGGACGACCTCGCGCAGGGTGGCGCCGCGGTCGGCCAGCGGGCCCTTGGACAGTTCGCCGAGCAGCAGGACCAGCGAGGACCGGTGGGCGGGCTCGGTGTACGGCGCGGCCACCGCGTAGGCGAGGGCGTGCAGGCGGCCGAGCAGGCCGAGCCAGCCGTGGTGGACCTCGCCGGTGCGCAGGGTGACGGTGGTGGGGGTGGTCCAGCCCTCGCCCTCCGCGGCCGGCGGGTCGGCCAGGACGGCGCTGACGGTGCGCAGGTTGTTGAGCACCGCCCACTGCTCGGACGAGCCCCAGTTGTTGCCGAAGCCGTCGCTCTCGGGCAGCACGGCGCGCACGGCGTCGCGCAGTTCGTGGTCCCGCCCGTGGTCGGGCTGCCACGTGGTGCTCTTCGCCTCGCTCGGGCGCTCGGCCTCCGGCTGCGGGAGGAAGCGGGCGACCTGGTCGAGCAGGTCCGCGGCGGTGCGGGCGAGCCCGGCGACGCCGGCCAGCAGCCGGGGGTGCGCGATGCCGGGCAGGATCCCGCCGACCGCCGGGACGGGCAGGACGCGGTGCGCCGAGCCGTGCCGGGCGAGCGGGCGGCGCACGCCCTGGACGGTGAGCCAGCACTGCTCGCCCTCGGGGACGGGCTCGGTGTCGACCGGCCAGGCGGCGTCGATCAGCCGGGCGGCCTGCTCGGCGGTGACGGTGCGCAGCACCTTCGAGCCGGCCTCGTCGCGCGGGCGAAGGGCGTGCCAGTGCGGGTACGGCGGGACGAGCGGGGTTCCGGCGGCGGCGAGTTCGCCGGACCGGCAGGGGCGCAGCACGACGGTGCGGTCGGTGCGGCCGGTGAGCTCGGGCAGGTTGAGCGAGAAGTGGTCGCCGGAGGTGTGGCTGACGACCGGGGCGCCCGCGCCGGGCAGGGCGAGCCGGCCCACCGGGACGGTGTCCGCGCGGTGCCCGGTCAGCGGCAGCACGATGCGCTGCCCGTCGGCCGTGAAGGTGGTGACGGCCTTTCCGGGCTCGATCCTCGTCCAGCTGCCGAGCACGGTGCCGTCGGTGCCGAGCGGGGTCCCTTCCAGGCCGGGCTGGAGCGGCAGCAGCCAGGTGCTGCTCCGCAGCAGCCGGCCGGATCCGGCGGTGGCGGCGATCACCGGCGGTTCGGAGGTGCGGCCCAGGGTGCCGGTGGCCGGGTCGAGTTCGCGCAGGACGGCCTCGCCGTCGGAGGCGTGGCGCAGCGTCCAGTAGCCGGTGCCGTCGCCGAGGACGGGGTGTTCGGCGGGCATCCGGGTGTCGCCGGCGTGCAGCGGGCGCTCGCCGGTGGTGCGGCCACCGCCGGGCAGTTGGAGGGACGGCGGCTCGGGCTCGCGGTCGCCGTAGTGGTAGCCGGCGATGGTCTCGCCCTCCAGCTCGAACTGCTCGTCCGGGCGGCTCGACCAGTAGGCGAGCTGCTTGCCCTCGTGGGACCAGACGACCAGCAGTTCGCCGTCGACCAGGCGCAGCCGGAGCCGGTTGCGCTGGTGCAGTTGCTCGGGCAGCCGGAGGGTGCGCTCCAGCACGATGCCCTCGGGGCCGACCACGACGGCCCGGTCGAGGCGGGAGAGGATCAGGTGCGGCCAGGCGTCCTCGACGATCAGGCCCTTCAGGCCCGCGCCGCCCAGGCTGGGGACGGGGTGCCGGGGGGCGTCGGCGGCGGGCGGGTCGGCGAGCCGGCCGAGCGCCTCCTCCAGGGCGGGCCAGCCGAGCTCGTCCAGGATGCCGGCCCGGAGGGCGTCGGTGAGCAGCGTGGTGACGTCGAGGGCGGCGATCCGCTCGGCGGAGGCCGGGGCGACCGCCCGGACGGCCTCGCGGTACTGGCTGATCGAGCGGACCAGGTCGGCGGCGCCGGCCAGGCCGCGCGCGGCGGACAGCTCCCGCGTGCGCTCCTCGGCCCATTCGGCGAACAGTTCGTTCAGCACCGGCAGGGCGGGCACCTGCCGTTTGACGGCCGTCTCCCAGGCGGGCGGGGCGGCGCGGCGCAGCAGGGGCCGGTAGCGCTCGTCGGCGGCGACGGCGGCCAGGGTGGGGCCGTCGGGGCCGCACTGGCCGGCCCAGTCGCGCAGGTCGAAGGTGAGGCTCTCCGGCGGGTCGGCCACCGGCACGCCCGCGGTCAGCAGCAGGTCCAGCAGGTCGATCCGGGTGTAGCTGCCGCGGATGCCGGTGTGGAGGTCGACGGGGACGGCGTCGGCCTTCAGCCGCTCGACCATCCGGCCGGCCAGCGCGAGGGTGGCCGGGCAGCCGGGCCGGCTGCGCCAGCCGCGGCCGAGGTGGTTGCACCAGCGCTGGAGCCAGGCGGCGGCGGGCTCGGCGCCCTCGGCGCGGGGGCCGGTGAGGAGTTCCTCGGCGCCGGTCTCGGCGAGCACCGCGAGCCAGGCGGTGTCGTGCGGGGCCGGCTCCCGGGAGGCCGGGTCGGGCAGCAGCTCCAGCAGGCGGGTGCGGACGGCGGCGTCGTCGCGGCCGAGTTCGACCAGCGTGCCGTGCCAGGACTTCCAGAACGCCGCCGGTGCGCGGTTGACCGCCGGGGAGTCCAGCAGTTCGGCGAGCAGCGCCCGTTCGTGCTCGGCGCGGTCCAGCCCGGCGGCCTTGACCAGCGCGCGGGCGTCCTCGGCGACACCGGCGTACGGGGCCATCCCGGCGGCGGAGCGCTCGGTGCACAGCTGGCGGAAGCGCTGCCAGGCCGTCAGCGGGTCGAGCCGCTGGGCGAGCTCCTTGACGTACTGGCGCAGGGACTTGACGGTGAGCGCGCCGGCCAGGGCGAACTCCAGGAAGACGGCGCGCAGCCGTTCCTCGTCCACCGTCAGGCCGTGGGTGCGCTCGGCCTCGCGGGCCTTGCCGAACCAGGCGGCGGCGTAGGTCTGGTTCTCGTGGCGCAGGAAGATCCGGCCGACCTCCTCGCAGAAGGTGGGCAGGAAGTGCGGGACGGCCCGGCCCAGGCGGACGGCCAGTTCGTCGAAGCCGTCCTTGGCGGCGCCGGGCTTGGAGGCGGCCTGGCGGTTGAGCCGCTCCATCTCCTTGACCAGGGCGAGCGCGTGGTGGCCGTTGGCCGGGTCATGCACCAGCGCCCAGGCGGGGAAGCCGAGCGCCTCCTGGCGGACCTGGCCGACCTCGGCGGGCGAGGCCTCGGGGGCCAGGCCGAGGAAGTCGAGGGCGAGGTCCTCGGCCGGGCCGAGCGCGCCGGGCACGAGCCGGACGATCCGGCGGCCGTCGAGCGCGGGGTGGGAGTAGCCGCGGGCGGTGAGCACGTCGGCGGCGCTGTCGGGGCGGCCGGCGTCGGGCAGGGTGCCGGACGGGAGCACGGCTCCGGCGTCGAGCAGTTGCTCGGGAGTCGCGGCGGTTCGGCCCGCGATGGTCGGGTTCACGGTGCTGGTCATGCGGTCTCGTCCCCCTGGATCGTGCGGCCGGCGTGCAGGGCGGCGGCCATCCGCATGCCCTCGGACCAGGCGACCGGTCCGACCTCGGTGAGCGGCAGGACGCGGCCGTCGGGGCCGGCCCAGCTGAGCGCGCCGGTCTCGCACTCGTCGTACTCGTAGTAGTCGCCGACCCAGACCCGGGCCTCGACGGTGCGGCCGCCCTCGGTGACGGGCTGGACGGCGGAGCCGCCGCGGACCCGGACGCCGAGCCTGGCGCAGCGCCCGAGCAGCTCGCGCAGCTCCCGGTAGCGGCCGCCGGCGTAGGTGGTGACCTCGGTGCCGGCCTGCGGCTCGGCGGGCCGGTGCCAGACCTCGCGGTAGAGCTGCTGGACGCGCTGGGAGACGCCCAGCTCGACGGCGAACTCGCGCAGCTCTTCGAGGTCGTGGAGCAGGACGGGGTGCGGTATCAGCACCTCGCCGTCGGTGAGGCGCACGGTGTCGCCGTCCAGATCGACGAGGCCGAGGCCGCGCTCGGCGTCGGCGCCGCGCAGGAAGCCGGCGACGGAGCCGTCCGTGGCGGTGACCACGAGGTCCTTCAGGACGCGCTGCCAGGCCTCGTCCGGCCACACGGCGGTGAGCACGGCGGCGGGCACCGGCAGCGAGCGGACCATCCAGCGCTCGACGTCCTCCAGGCAGCCGCGCTCGTGCGCGGCCAGCCACTCGGCGAGCTGCTTGAGCTGGGTGACCACCGGGTCGTCACCGAGCTTCGACGGCAGGGACTTGAGGTCGCGGCCCGCCGCGTTGCGGCACACCACCCTGCCCTCCCCGTCGAGCGTGACGCGGTATCCTCCCGCGCCCGTCTCCACCCATGCCACGGCCGTACTCCTCCCACCAGGGAAACACCTGTCGATCGCCTTGCTGACCAGCGATGCGAGGAACGTAGCGAGGGGCACTGACAACGCGACCGGCGGGGTGAACTCGGGCCGTGACATGGCGAATTCAAACCACTCGAACGGGTGATCGATGAGATGAGGAAAGGCGGGGCAGCCGCCCCGCCCGTCCCCCGACCCCTCGCCCGCTCAGTCCAGCGGCGCCCGGGGCACGATCACCGGCGCGCCGTCGCCCGGCGCCGCGAGCACATGGCTGTCGATGTCGTACAGCGCCCGCACCAGCGGCGCGTCCACCACCTCGCGCGGCGGCCCGCAGGCCACCACCGCGCCGTCCCGCAGCGCGACCAGCAGGTCCGCGTAGCGGGCGGCCGCCGCGAGGTCGTGCAGCACCATGACCACCGTCCGCCCGCCCGCCGCGACCCGGCGGACCAGCTCCAGCACCTCCACCACGTGCCCGAGGTCGAGCGCACTGGTCGGCTCGTCGAGCAGGACCACCGGGGTGTCCTGGGCCAGCACCATGGCGAGCCAGCAGCGCTGCCGCTGGCCGCCGGAGAGCCGGTCCAGCCGGCGGTCGGCGAGCTCCTCCACCCCGGTGGCGCGCAGCGCCTCGGCGGTCAGCCGCTCGTCCTCGGCCGACCACTGGCGGAACAGCCCCTGGTGCGGGTGGCGGCCGTAGCGGACGAGCCCGGTGACGGTCACCGCCTCCGGGGCCTGCGGGCTCTGCGGCAGCAGGGCGATCCGGTGGGCGGCCTGGCGCGGGCGCAGCCGCCACACGTCCTCGCCGCCGACCAGGACCCGCCCGCCGTCCGGCCGGTGCAGCCTCGCGACGGACCGCAGCAGGGTGGACTTCCCGCAGCCGTTCGGGCCGACCACCGCCACCACCTGCCCGGCCGGGACGGTGAGGTCGACGCCGCCGAGCACCGGGCGCCCCGGCCCGTAGCCGGCGCTGAGACCCTCGATCGTCAACTCCATGGCTGTCTCCCCCTCGACCGGCGCGCGCTCAGCTGCCGCCCAGCGCCTTGGAGAAGTCGCCGATGACGACGTCGGCGGCGAGCGGGCCGCCCCGGGTGGACCAGACCGAACCGTCCACGGTGACGGTGTGGTTGTTCTTCACGGCGCCCAGCTCCTGGTAGGCGGGCTTGGACTGGACGTCCTTGAGCGCGGCCTTGCCGTCGTCGGTCAGGGTGGACAGGAACAGCCAGTCCCCGTCGATCTCGTTGAGCTTCTCCAGGCTGAGGGCCGGGCTGTGCGCGTTGCCGTCCTTGTCCTGCGCGGCCGGGCGGGTCAGGCCCATGTCCAGGGCGACGCCGCCGGCGAACTGCTTCTTCTCCATCCAGCTCGGGCCGGCCGGGTTCCAGCGCACGATGGAGACGGCGGCGCCCTTGTTCTTGGTGAGCTCGCCGCCCGCCTTGGCGGCCTTGGCCTCGTAGTCGCCGATCACCTTGTTGGCCTGGTCCAGCTTGTTGACGGCGTTGCCGATGCCCCGGAAGGCGAGCTTCCAGTCGTCGGTCGGCGCCATGGTGACCAGCGTGGCGGGGGTGATCTCGCGCAGCTGCTTGAGCACCTGCTCGTCCTGCATGTCGCCGGCCAGGATCAGGTCGGGCTTGGCGGCGATCACCTTGTCCATCACGGGCTGGAGCAGGTTGCCGACCACCGGCACGCCCTGCACCTTGTCCTTGAGGTAGGCGGGCGGCTCGGCCAGCCCCTGGCCGTTGGTGATGCCGACCGGCTTGACGCCGAGGGCGAGCACCGCGTCCAGGTCCTCCTGGGTGAGGGTGACGATCCGCTTGGGCTCGGCGGGGACCTCGACGGCCTTGCCGGTGGCGTCCTTGACGGTCCGCTTGTCGCCGCTGCTGCCCTTGCCGGCGTCCGCCGCCGGGGAGGCGGCCGCGGACGAGCCGGAGGACGAGGAGCCGGAGGAGCCGCAGCCGGTGAGCAGGAGCGCGGCCGCCCCGGTGACGGCCAGCGCCTGGGCCGCACGGCGGCGGACGGGGCTGAGCGGGCGACGGGCGAACGGCATGGGTGCCTCCGGGCAATGGTGGTACTGGAGTTGAGCGGCGTCCGGACAACTCGGCGGGACGGGGGTGCCCCGCGGGACGGCCTCGGCCATTAGGTTAGCCTTACCTTATGACATTGTCGCAAGCCGGCGTCCCCACGGCGCCCCCCGCCACCGCGCCGGACACGCCGCCACCGGGCCGGCGCGGCCGCCCGCCCGAGGGGGCCCGCCCGACCTGGCCTGCCGTCACCGCCGTCGTGGTGCTCCTGCTCGCCCTCGCCGCCCTCTCGCTGTCCGTCGGCGCCGGAGAGGTCGGCCCCGGACAGGTGCTGGACTACCTGCTCGACCGCCACGGCGCCCGCGCCGACAGCCGGCTCGCACTGGTCGTCGGCGACCTGCGACTTCCCCGCACCCTCACCGCCCTGCTGGTCGGCGCCGCGCTCGGCGTCGCCGGGGCGCAGCTGCAGTCCGTCACCCGCAACCCGCTCGCCGAGACCGGCCTGCTCGGCGTCAACGCCGGCGCCTCGCTCGGCGTCGTGGTCGGCATCGCCGTGCTCGGCGTACAGACCTCCTTCGGCTACCTCGCCTTCGCCTTCGGCGGCGCGGTGCTCGCCAGCACCGTGGTGCTGCTGGTCGCGAGCACCCGGGGCGGCGGCTCGCCGATGCGCCTGGTGCTCGCCGGCTCCGCGGTCGCGGCGATCTTCCGCGGCCTCACCGACGTCCTCATCGTCAACTCCCCCGAGGCGTACGAGCGGTACCGGGTCTGGGTGCTCGGCTCGCTGGCCGGGGTGGAGGGCTGGACGACACTGCGTCAGCTCGCCCCCGTGCTCGGCGCCGGGTTCCTGCTCGCCGCCCTCACCACCCGGCCGCTGACCGCGCTCGCCCTCGGCGACGACCTCGCCCGCGGCCTCGGCCACCGGCCCGGCGCCATCCGGTCCGCCGTCGCCGTCGCCGTCACCCTGCTGACCGCCTCGGCGGTCGCCCTCGCCGGGCCGGTCGCCTTCCTCGGGCTGCTCTCCGGCTTCCTCGCCCGCACCGTCGCCGGCCCCCGGGTCGGCCGGCTCACCGTGCTCGCCGCACTGTTCGGCGCCGCCGTACTGACCGCCTCGGACGTGCTCGCCCGCGTGGTGGCCCGCCCCTTCGAGGCACCGGTGTCGGTGATCGTCGCACTGATCGGGGCCCCCGCCCTGATCGCGATCGTCCGCTCCCGGCGCTCCGCCGCCCTGGCCATGGGCGATCCGACCGAGTCCGCGCCGGCCGGCCGGCGCCGCGGCGAACCGGCCCCGCCCAGGCCTGACGTGAAGCTGCGCTACGGCGCCTGGTCCCTGCTGCTGCCGCACCGCGCCCTGCTCGCCTCGCTCGGCCTGGCCGCCGCCCTGCTGGCCGCCGTCGTGGTCTCGGCGCACGCCGGCCAGAGCGAACTCGACCTCACCCGGACCTTCCAGGCGGTGTTCGGCTACGGCGACCGGCTGGACGTACTGCTGGTGCAGAAGTTCCGCCTCGGCCGGATCGTCGCCGGGCTGGCCGCCGGGGCCGCCCTCGGCCTGGCCGGCTGCCTCACCCAGACCCTCGCCCGCAACCGCCTGGCCACCCCCGAACTCCTCGGCGTCAACGACGGCGCGACGGCCGCCGTCCTGATCTCCGCCAGCGCCGCGGGCACCTTCGGCGCCTGGTGGGCCGGACCGCTCGGCGCGCTGGTCGCCGTCCTGGTCGTCACCCTGGCCTCCGGCGGGCTCGGCGCGCGCGGCTACCGGGTGCTGGTGGTCGGGCTCGCCATGTCGGCGCTCGCCTCCGCCGTCATCCAGGTCGCGATGGCCCGGCGCTCGCTCAACTCGGCCGGCTCGCTGTACATCTGGACCAACGGCAGCCTCAACGGACGGGACCTCGCCGTCGCCACGCCCGTCCTGATCGGACTGGCGGTGCTGGTGCCGCTCGCGCTGGTGGTGGCCCGACGGCTGGCGGTGCTGCGCTTCGACGACAACGTCGCCTCCGCGCTCGGCGTCGACCCGGGCCGGGTCCGGCTCGCCTGCCTGCTGCTGGCCGTCGCCCTGGCCGGACTGGCCGTAGGCGTCTGCGGGCCGGTCGGGTTCGTGGCGCTGGCCGCCCCCGTGATCGCCGGGCGGCTGGCCGGACCCGCCCGGGTGCCGGTGCTCGGCTCGGCACTGACCGGCGCCCTGCTCGTCGTGCTCGCCGACACGCTGGGACGGGTGCTGTTCGCCGGGGTGGAGATCCCCGTCGGCATCGTCACCACCGTCCTCGGCGGCCCGTTCCTGCTCTGGGTGCTGCTCGGCCGCAAGGGCAGCCCCGCTTAGGCCTTTTGGAGTCACTGCTGTGGAAACCCCGCTCGTCGCCCTCGACCCCGACGACCCCGCCTACCGCCTCGTCACCCTCACCCACCGGGACGCCGACTGCGACGGCGTGCTCGCACTGCTGCACACCGTCACCGACAAGGACCGCCATGCCGGGGACCTGACACCCCACCTGATGTCCCGCCGGGAGGACGGGACATGGGCGATCACCTACCGGCTGCGCGCCGACCACCGCACCTCCTACCAGCTGTACCCGTTCCGCGGCGAGGCCCCCGGCACGACCCGCCCCGACTGGCTGCGCGTCCTCGACCGCGCCCTCCCCGACCCGCACGACACCGAGCCCCGGCTGCCCTCCCGCGGCGGCCGCCACCCCTCCTCGGTGCTCAGCCTGCCCGGCGCGCCCGCACAGCCGTACGTGGCGCGGCGCGAGGCCGTGCCGCGCGGGCGCACGCTCGCCCGCACCGTGGCCGGGCGACGGGTCGATGTCCACCTCCCGGCGGGGCACGATCCCGGCCGGGGCCCGTACCCGGTCGCGGTGCTGCTGGACGGCGAGATGTGGGGCGAGGTGCTGTCCGTCGGCGACACCCTCGACAACCTCACGGCCGACGGCGCGATCCCGCCCACCGTCGCCCTGCTGGTGCACACCCTGGGGCCGGAGCGACCGGACGACCTCAGCTGCAACCCGGCCTTCGTCGACCTCCTCGCCGACCGCCTCCTCCCCTGGGCCGCGGCGGAGTTCGGCGCGAGCACCGACCCGGCCGCCACCGTGATCGCGGGCCAGAGCGCGGGCGGCCTCACCGCCGCCTACGCCGCCTACCGCCGCCCGGAGCGCTTCGGCAACGCGCTCTCCCAGTCCGGCTCCTTCTGGTGGCCCGACGAGACCGAGTTCGACGAGGGCAGCGAATGGCTCACCCGCCGCTTCGCCGCCGAGGAACGGCGCCCGGCCCGCTTCTGGATCGAGGTCGGCCTCCAGGAGTGGATGCTTCTCAGCCAGAACCGCCACCTGCGCGACGTGCTGACCGCACGCGGCTACGACCTCTCCTACCGCGAGTTCAACGGCGGCCACGACTACGCCTGTTGGCGCGGCGGGCTGGCGGACGGGCTGGCGGAGCTGCTCCGGCGGCCGGCCGGCTGAAGCGCCCGCCACCTGCGGCGATGCCCCGCGCCCGCGGACGGTCGAATTCGCGACACCCGGCGCCGGACGCCCGATAGGCCGCGACTGTCAATCCTTGCCGTGTACGGACGAACTGTGAAATCCATGGACCCGCCACGGACGACGGACACGAACCGACTCGGCGTGCCCGTGGTCCGTGGCGGTGGCGCTCTCCCCGGCGCGCGACAGTACGAACCGTTTCCGTCCACCCTGAAAGGGAATGACATGGCGTCGATACGCGCACGGTCCCGCCTGATGCGTGCACTGACCGGGGCGGTGCTCGGAGCCGGCCTGGTGGCCGCCGCCCTCCAGAGCCCCGCCGTCGCCGACGGCAGTGGGTCCCCCGCCGCCGGCCGCCCCGTCGAGCAGACGATCGTGGACGACCACCTGCCCACCGCCGCACCCGCGCAGCCGTCCCTCGCCGCCGCTCCGGCAGCCGCCGCCATCGCCTGCGACGGCAACGGGGTCAACGGAAAGCGGGTCCAGCTCCTCTACGTCCGCGGCGACGCCACCGCCGACCGCTTCGACCAACTGGTGCCCGAGTTCCGCACCCGCGTCGACCACCTCAACGCCCGCTACGCGCGCACCTCGGACGCCCTCGGCGGCCACCGCGCGATCCGGTTCGTCCAGAACCCGTCCACCTGCGAGCCGGTCGTCGAGCGGGTCGTCATCCCGCAGAGCGCGGTCAACGGCGGCGAGGGCGCGGTCCACGACGAGCTGGCCCGCCGCGGCTACAACAACAACGACCGCAAGTACCTGACCTGGGTGGAGTCCACCACCTGCGGCCTCGCCTGGGGCGGTGGCGGCGGGGACGACCGGCCCGGCCAGGACAACCCCGCCACCGGCACCGGCATCGTCCTCGTCGGCATCAACGGCTGCTGGGACAACCGCGACGTCGACGTGCACGAGCTCACCCACACCCTCGGCGCCGTCAAGCCGTCGGCCAAGTACTCGACCAGCAAGGGTCACTGCTACGTCAACGGCGACCTGCTCTGCTACGACGACGGCGGCATCCCCAACCCGCCCGGCACCATGATCGACGCCGAACCGGACTGCCACCCCGGCGCCGGCTGGATCGACTGCACCCACGACATGTACTTCAACCCCAACCCGGCGCCCGGCAGTTACCTCGCCTCCCACTGGAACGTCGCGAACAGCCCGTACCTGATCGCGGGGCCCGCCCCGACGCTGCCGACCACCAACGTCACCATCGTCAACGCCCGCACCGGTTTCGCCGCCGACGTCGACCACTCGCGGACCACCGACGGCACCCGGGTGATGTCCTGGGCCTACTCGACGGGCGACCGCGCCGAACGCTGGAACCTGGAGCACCTGTCCGACGGCCGCTACCGGATCACCCCGGTCCTGAACACCGGCTCGTCGCTCGACGCCAACAACGACCGCTCCCGGACCGTCGACGGCACCAGCTACTTCGCCCAACTGTGGGGATACGCCGGCACCGACAACCAGAAGTGGACCCTGCGGTCCGTCGGCAGCGGAAAGTACGAGATCGTCGGCGCCGACGGCGGCTGCCTCACCAGCAGCACCCAGGGCGTCGTCCTCGGCGTCTGGCAGTGCACCGGCGACGACAACCAGCGCTGGCGCGTCTCCGCCTGATCCGCCACGCGTGACACCTGACCGCCGGCCCGGCCCCCGCCGGGCCGGCGGTCACCCGGGGGGATGGTTTCGGACTGATTCGCATACCCCCAGGCCATCGGGCGTCTAGCGTCGAACTTCGCATCGATCGGCCTGGAGGTACCCCTTGAACGCGTCCTCGCCCGCCACGCCGCCGCCCATGTCGTGGCGGTACTGCGGCAACCAGATCAAGCTGTGGCGGACCCGTGCGGGCGTCAGCAGGGAGGCCCTGGCGCAGGAGGCCGGGTACAGCATCGAGAGCCTGCGGTCGATGGAGGCGGGGCGACGCAAGCCGTCCGTGCACATGTTGCAGGTGGCGGACGACATGTGCGGCGCGAAGGGGATCCTGCTGGCGGGAGCACAGTTTCTGCTACCCGAGAAGTATCCGTACTTCGCCGAGGAGTACATGCGTTACGAGGCCGAGGCCACCGTCATCCATTGGTTCGAAATGCTGCTCGTTCCAGGTCTCCTCCAGACCGAAGAGACCGCGCGGACACTCCTCAACGCACATTGGCCGCCGCTCGATGACGACACCATCGAGGAGCGTGTTACGGCGCGGCTCTCGCGCCAAACCGTTCTGACGACCCAGACGAAGTCGTTCAACTTCCTGATCGGTGAGGCGCCGCTACGGAACCCCCTCAGCACCGGAGAAGCTCACAAACACCAGCTCCTCCACCTGCTGACCGTTGGCAAAGCACGCCACATCGTCATTCAGGTCGTACCCGATGCGGGAGCGCACCCGGGATTGAACGGCCCCTTCATCCTTCTCGACAACCAAGAGCACCAGCGAGTGGCGTACGAGGAAGGGCAGGCGATGGGCCTGCTCCACTCAGAACCCGGGAAGGTCAGCCTTCTGAGCCAACGCCATGCAATGATCCTTCAACGAGCCCTCAACCCCGAGGCCTCGGTGGAATTCATCGCCAAGTTGGCGGAGGAGCTATGAGCACCGAACTGGTCTGGTTTAAATCCAGCCACAGCGGGACCGAAGGCGGCGCCTGTGTCGAGATCGCCCTCACACCAGGCACCGTCCACGTCCGCGACTCCAAGGACAAGGCCGGCCCACAGCTCGCCTTCACCGCCGAGGCCTGGGCCGACTTCATCGGCTTCTCCCGCGACAACGGCCCCGACGCGGGTCAGTTCCGGTAAGGGACCAGCCGGGCCAGGTCCAGCTCGAAGTCGAACGGCGCGGGGATCCGGATCTTCTCGCCGAACTCCCGCTCCGTCCGGGTGTGGTAGCGGTCGCGGTTGGGCTCGGAGAACAGCGTCACCGTCTTCTGGCGCGGGTCCACGATCAGGTAGAGCGGGAAGCCCATCCGCGGGTAGTCGCGGACCTTCCCGCTCCAGTCGTTGTCGGGGTTGGACGGCGAGACGATCTCGACCGCGATCAGCGCCAGTTCGGCGGGGATCTCCCGGCCCAGCTCGATGACGTCCTCGGGCAGGTACGTGAGGTCGGGGTTGCGGACGGATCCGACCTCGGGCGAGGAGAGGTCGCTGTTCCCGGTCGGGAAGTACCCGGCCGGGCAGTGCGCCTCGAACTGGCGTTGGACGATCGCCAGATTGAGCTGATGGATCGACAACGGTGGCGTCTGCACCACGATGACCTCGCCGGACAGCTCGACCTTGTAGCCGTCCGGCAGGCTGCGGCGGGCCTCTTCGAGCAGACGATACTGCTCAGGGTTCATGCGCTCTCCTCCGGTGCTCCGACCACCGTACGACAGTCGGAGCACCGGAGGCGCCACGGTCCGCTCCGCCGTCAGTCCTCCGGCGGAGGGCCCGGGGCCTCGGCGGGGAGGCGGCGGGCCAGGAGGGCGCCGGCGGCGACCAGGGCGGCGGTGAGCAGGAGGGCGAGGCGGTAGGGCCCGGCGGCGGTGCCGTCGCCGAGTGCGCCGATCAGCGCGGCGGTGGCCGCGATGCCGAGGGCGCCGCCGAGGGTGCGCAGGATGGTGAACAGGCCCATCGCGCGGCCCATGGCGGGGCCGGGGACGTCGGCGAAGCCGGCGATCTGGACGGTGAGCACGGCGGTGCCCAGGATCAGGCCGACGCCGAACATCAACGCCCTTACCGCCCAGGGGTTCTCAGCGAAGCCGAGCGCGGCGAGGACAAGCGCCGCGAGCAGCAGCCCGGGCAGCGCGAGGCGGCGCGGACCGAGGCGGGGCAGCAGGCGGTCCACCACCTGTGAGGCGGCCATCAGCCCGATCGCCTCCGGGAAGACGCTCAGCCCGGCGTCCAGGGCCGAGGCTCCGCGTGCCGCCTGATAGAGCAACGGCAGCACGAACAGCGCGCCCATCAGTCCGGCCGAGGTCAGCAGGGCCAGCCAGCTCGCCGCGCCGAAGGTCCGGTCGGCGAGCAGCCGCAGGTCCACCAGCGGCTCGGCGGCACGCAGTTGGTGCCGTACGGCCGCGGCCAGGAGGGCCAGGCCGAGCAGCCCGCCGAGGGCCACGCCCGGGGAGGTCCAGCCGTGCGCCGGACCGAAGCCCAGGGCGTAGGTCAGCAGGCCGAGGCCGGGGGTGGCGAGCAGGAACCCGGTGGTGTCGAAGCGCCCGGCCGGGGGCTCCTGTTCACCGCGAAGGCCGACCAGCCCGATGAGAACCGCGGCCGCCCCGATCGGCACGTTGACCAGGAACAGCCAGTGCCAGGACAGGTGTTCGGTGAGGAAGCCGCCGAGCGGCGGCCCGAGGGCGGGCATCAGCGCGGTCGGGACGATCAGGATGCGGCCCAGGCCGGCTCGCTCGTGCGGGGCGAAGGCCCGGAACAGCAGGGTCATCCCGACCGGGGTGAGCAGCCCGCCGGCCACGCCCTGGACGGCCCGGGCGGCCGACAGCGTGCCCAGGCCGGGCGCCGCCGCACAGAGCGCGGAGGCGAGGGTGAAGACGGCGAGGGCCCCGAGGAAGATCCGCTTGACGCCGTAGCGGTCGCCGAGCCAGCCGGCCACCGGCAGACCAAGGGCGAGGCCGACCAGGAACGCGGTCTCCACCGCGTTGGCCGCCGAGACGGGCCGGCCGAAGTCCTCGGCGATGCTGAACAGCGCCGGGTTGACGATGGTCGAGTCCAGGCCGTTCATGCACATCGCGGCGGTGTAGACGACCACCACCGCGGCGCGCCCCGCGAGCAGGGGGCGCGCCGGGGCCTCCACCGGTGGAGGCGTCACAGGGTGGTCCAGTGGGTGCTGATCCACTCCAGGGCGGCGGCTCGCTCGCACGGGCCGTGGGCGACGCTCCAGCCGGCCGGGACGGCGGCGAAGGCGGGCCACAGGGAGTGCTGCCCCTCGGGGTTGACGAGCGCGAGGAACTCGCCGTCGGCGTCGAAGGGGTTGGCGGGGGCGTCGCTCATCGGTGGTCTTCTCCATCGTGGGTCGTGCGCGGGTCGGCGGCGGAATGTTCGGCGGCGGAATGTTCGGCGGTGGGGTGGTCGACGGGATGTTCGGCGAGGTGGTCGGCGATCACGCTCGCGATGTGCGCGATCGGGGCGGGCAGGGTCATGTCCTTGTGGGAGCAGGCCACGTCGGTGTTGGCGATCCGGCCGGAGACGTATGGCTCCCAGAGCTCGGGCACCAGGGTGTCGTCGATGGTGTCGACGGTGGCGCGGAAGAACAGCACGTCGCCCTCGAAGCGGCGGTGGTCGTAGCCGCGCACCAGGTGGTTGGTGTTGAGGTAGATCTCGTTCAGCGCGGCCACCGTGGCCTCGTCCAGACCGGCGAGCGGGCTGCCCTCGCGGCGCAACACCTCGGTGACGGCGCCGAGTTCGAGCGGCCGGCCGGCCAGGTCCTCGGGCCCGAAGCCGCCCATGGTGAGCAGTGCCTCCAGCGCCTCGGCCTGGTCGGGCACGGGCAGCTCGCGGAAGCCCTCGGCCGGGTAGGCGTCCAGGATCGCGAGCAACTCGACCTCGTGGCCCAGCTCCTGGAGCCGGACGGCCACCGCGTGCGCGATGATCCCGCCGGTGGACCAGCCGAGCAGCCGGTACGGCCCCGCGGGCTGGACCTCGCGCAACCGGTCGGCGTAGTGCGCGGCCAGCTCCTCCAGCGTCGCGGGCAGCGGGAGTCCGGCCGTCGCGGCGCCGACGCCCTGCGCCTGGAGGCCGTAGATCGGCACCTCGCCCGGCAGGTTGCGGATCAGCCCGGTGTAGCACCAGCTGAGGCCACCGGCCGGGTGGACGGCGAACAGCGGCCGCCGCCGGCCGGGGGCGACGGGCCGCAGCGGGAGCAGCACGTCCAGGGCGTCGGTGTCCGGCGCGCCCGCCGTGAGGGCGGCCTCCAGGGCGGCCACGGTGGACGCCTGGAACAGCGCGCCGATGCCGACCTCCAGTCCGAGCACCTCGCGGATCCGCCCGGCGAGCCGCACGACCAGCAGGGAGTGCCCGCCGAGCGCGAAGAAGTCGTCCTCGACGCCGACCGCGGCCACGCCCAGCACCTCGGCGAACAGTTCGCACAGCTGCTGCTCGCGCGGGGTGCGCGGCGGGCGGCCGGCTCCCGCCGCCGGCGCCTCGGGGGCGGGCAGGGCGCGGCGGTCGAGCTTGCCGTTGGCGGTCAGCGGGAGGCGGTCGAGCAGGACGACGGCGGAGGGCACCATGTGGGCGGGCAGTTCGACGGCCGCGTGGGCGCGCAGTTCCTCCGGCGAGGTGCCGGCGGCCACCGCGTAGCCGACCAGCCGCTTGTCCCCCGCCACGTCCTCGCGGACCACCACCGCGGCGTCGGCGACGGCCGGGTGGGCGGCCAGCACCGCCTCGATCTCGCCGAGTTCGATCCGGAACCCGCGCAGCTTGACCTGCTGGTCGGCCCGGCCGAAGTACTCCAGCACACCGTCGGCGCGGCGGCGGGCGAGGTCCCCGGAGCGGTACATCCGGGTGCCGCGCTCGCCGAACAGCTCGGCGTACGGGTCGGCGACGAAACGGGTGGCGGTCAGTTCGGGACGGCCGAGATAGCCGCGGGCCAGTCCCGCCCCGGCCACGTACATCTCGCCGGTGACGCCGGGCGGCACGGGCTGGAGGTGCTGGTCGAGGACGTAGACCCGCAGGTCCGGGATGTTGACGCCGATGGTGCTGCTGCTCCCGGCGGCGGCGGTCGCCCGGTCGAGGGCGATGTACGAGACGTGCACGGTGGTCTCGGTGATGCCGTACATGTTGACCAGGGTGGGCGCGTCCTCGGCGTGCCGGTCGTACCAGTCGTCCAGCCGGGCCAGTTCGAGCGCCTCGCCGCCGAACACCACGTAGCGCAGGGCGAGTTCGCTGCCGGGGCGGTCCCGGTCGGCGGCGCTGAGCTGGTAGAAGGCGGACGGCGTCTGGTTGAGCACGGTGACCCGCTCGCGGGCGAGCAGCTCCAGGAAGGCCGCCGGGTCCCGGCTGACCAGGTGCGGGACGACGACCAGCCGCCCGCCGTGCAGCAGCGCGCCCCACAGCTCCCAGACGGAGAAGTCGAAGGCGTAGGAGTGGAACAGCGTCCACACGTCCTCGGCACCGAAGCCGAACCAGTGGTCGGTGGCACCGAACAGCCGGACGACGTTGCGGTGGGTGACCGGCACGCCCTTGGGGCGGCCCGTCGAGCCGGAGGTGTAGATGACGTAGGCGGTGTCCTCGGCGCGCAGCGGGCGGGTGCGCTCGTGCTGCGCCAGCGGGGTGGCCGGGAAGGCGGCGGACTCGGGCCCGTCGACCAGGAGTTGCCGCACCTCGTGGGCGGGCAGTCGGGGTGCGGTGTCCCGGTCGGTGAGCAGGGCGGCCGGGGCGGCGTCGGCCAGCATGTAGGCGAGCCGGTCGGCGGGGTAGTCGGGGTCGAGCGGCAGGTACGCGGCGCCGGACTTGGCCACCGCCAGCAGGGCGACGACGAGTTCGAGCGAGCGCGGCAGGGCGAGCGCGACGATGGTGCCGGGGCCGATGCCCTCGGCGGCCAGCAGCCGGGCCAACCGGTCGGAACGGGAGGCGAGTTCGGCGTAGTCGAGCTGCTGCTCCCGGAAACTGACCGCGACGGAGCCGGGGTTGGCGGCGGCCGCCGCCTCGAACAGCTCGGGGAGGGTCGCGTTCGGGTTCTCCGGGGCGACGGGGGTTCCGGCGTCGGCCGGGGTTCGGGGCTCGGCCGGGGTTCGGGGCTCGGCCGGGGTTCGGGGCTCGGCCGGGGCGCCGCCGTTCCACGCGACCAGGGCGCGCAGCCGCTCCTCCTCGCCGATCAGCGGAAGCCGGCCGATCGCGGTGTCGGGGGCGCTCGCGGCGGCGGTGAGCAGCCTGGTCAGGCGCTCCCCCAGGGCGGCCGCGGTGGCGGCGTCGAAGAGGTCGGTGCGGTACTCCAGGAAGCCGCCGATGCCGCCGCCGGGCAGTTCACCGGCGTTGAGGGTGAGGTCGAACTTGGCGGTCCCGCTGGGGATCGCGGCGATGTCGGCGGTGAGGCCGCCGCCCAGGGCGATCCGCTCGTCCGGGCGGCTCTGCCAGGCGAGCATCACCTGGAACAGCGGGTGGCGGGCGAGCGAGCGGGCCGGGTTGAGTTCCTCGACCAGGCGGTCGAAGGGCAGCTCGGCGTGCTCGTGCGCGGCGAGCACGGTGGCCCGGACGCGGGCCAGCAGTTCGCGGAAGCTCGGATCTCCGGACGTGTCGGTGCGCAGCACCACCGAGTTGACGAAGTAGCCGACCAGTGCGGCGCTCTCCTCGTCCTCGCGGCCGGCCACCGGGGTGCCGACCGGGATGTCGGTGCCGGCGCCGTGCCGGGTGAGCAGGGCGGCGAGCCCGGCCTGGACGGCCATGAAGACGGTGCTGTCGGCGGCCCGGGCGAGCCCGGCCAGGGCGGCGTGCGCCTCGGGGCCGAGCGCGAAGGGCACGGTGGCGCCCTGGTGGCCCGCGACGGCCGGGCGCGGACGGTCCAGCGGCAGTTCCAGCTGGTCGGGCAGTCCGGCGAGCGCGGTGCGCCAGTGCTCCGCCTGCCGGACGGCCAGCGGGCTGGGCTCGTCGGCGGTTCCGATCCGCTCCCGCTGCCAGGCCGCGTGGTCGGCGAACTGGACGGCGAGTTCGGGGAGTTCGGGCGCGCGACCGGCGACCCTGGCGGTGTAGGCGGCGGCCAGGTCGCGCAGCAGCGGGGTGGTGGAGGCGCCGTCGCTCGCGATGTGGTGGAGCAGCAGGAGCAGGGTGTGCCGCTGCGCGCCGTCGGCGGACGCGGCGGACGCGGCGGACACGGCAGACCCGGCGGACGCATCGGCACCGGCGGCACCGACGGCTTCGACGGCACCGGCGAACAGGGTGGCGCGCAGCGGAGCTTCGGCGGCCAGGTCGAAGGCGTACCGGACGGAACCGGCCAAGTCGCCGCTCCCGTCGTGCAGTTCGATGCCCGAAGGGGCCAGGATGCGCTGGTACGGCGTGCCGTCCGGCTCCTCCCCGTAGACCGTGCGCAGGACTTCGTGCCGGGAGACGAGGTCGCCGAGGGCGAGGACGAGCGCGCCGCGGTCCAGCGGGCCGGTGAGGGTGAGCACCAGCGGGATGTTGTAGGTGGGGCTGGGGCCTTCGAGGCGGTGCAGGAACCAGAGGCCGCGCTGGGCGGGCGAGAGCGGCATCCGCTCCGTGCGCGGCACCGGCACCGGGGCGGAGCGTCGCTCGGTCTCCCCGCCGGCCCGGAGGTGGGCGGCGAGCCCGGCCGGGGTCGGCTGCCGGAACACGTCGGCGAAGCCGACCGGGGCGGCGAAGGTGTCGCGCAGCCTCGCGGCCAGGCGTCCGGCGAGCAGCGAGTGGCCGCCGAGGTCGAAGAAGGAGGCCTCCCGGCCGGGCGCCCGGGACAGGCCGAGGACCTCGGCGAACAGGCCGCAGACCAGTTCCTCCTCGGGCGTGGCGGGCGCCTCGCCCTCGGTGGTCGCGGCCGGCTCCGGCAGGGCGCGGTGGTCGAGCTTGTCGTGGGCGGTGCGCGGGAGTTCGTCCAGCAGCAGGACGGCCGCCGGGACCATGTGCGCGGGCAGCCGGGCGGCGAGCGCGGCGCGCAGCCCCTCCGGGTCGGGGGCGCTGCCGGCTTCCGGGACGGCGTAGCCGAGCAGGCGCTTGCCCTGCGGACCGGGCCGGGCGATCACCACGGCCTGTGCGACGCCTGGCAGTTCGGCGAGGACGGCGGCGATCTCGCCGGGTTCGATCCGGAATCCGCGGATCTTCACCTGGTCGTCGGCCCGGCCGAGGAACTCCAGGGTGCCGTCAGGACGGCGCCGGGCGAGGTCGCCGGTGCGGTACATCCGGCCGCCTGGCGGCCCGAAGGGGTCGGCGAGGAAGCGCTCGGCGGTGAGGTCGGGGCGGCCGAGGTAGCCGCGGGCCAGGCAGGCGCCGGCGACGTACAGTTCGCCGGTGACGCCGTCGGGCGCGGGGCGCAGCGAGCCGTCCAGGACGTAGGCGCGGGAGCCGCGCACCACCCGGCCGCGCGGGGCGCCGTCCGGGCCCGGGGTCCAGGCGTAGGCGTCCACGGTGGTCTCGGTCGGGCCGTAGAGGTCGACCGGGTGGAGGCCGGGGACGGCGGCCAGGCGCTGCCAGAGGGCGGGCGGGGTGGCCTCGCCGCCGACCACGAGGACGGACGGGCGGTGCCGGCCCTCGTCCAGGATGCCTTCGGCGAGCAGGACTTCGAGGTAGGAGGGGGTGAGGTCGAGGTAGTCGATGTGCTCGCGGTCGAGGTGGGCGGCGAGCGCGGCCGGGTCGCGGTAGGTGGCGTCGTCCAGCAGGTGGAGCTCGTGGCCGTGGACCATCCAGAGCACCGGGTCCCAGGAGGCGTCGAAGGCGAACGAGGCGCTGTGGGCGACGCGCAGCCGGTCCCGGCCGGTGCGGCGCACGGCGGGGGCGATGTGGTCCTCGCCCAGGCCGGCGTACAGGTTGGCCAGCGAGGCGTGGGTGACCACCACGCCCTTGGGGCGGCCGGTGGAGCCCGAGGTGTGCAGCACGTAGGCGGGCTGGTGCGGGGCGGGCGCGGGCGGAGCGCCGTCGGGCCCGCGTCCGCTCACGTCGCCGGGCCCGCGTCCGCTCACGTCGCCGGGCTCGCGTCCGGGCTCCTCGCCGGGCTCGCGTCCGGGCTCCTCGCCGGCCGCGTCCGGTCGGACGGTGGGCAGGCCGTCGGGCAGGTCGAGGCCGGCGATGGCCTCGGCGGTGCCGATCGCGCAGACCGGGCGGGCGTCGGCCAGCACGGCGGCGAGGCGCTGCGCGGGGTGGGCGAGGTCGAGGGAGACGCAGGCGCCGCCCGCCTTGAGGACGGCGAGCATCGCGACCAGGGTGTCGGTGCCGCGCGGCAGCGCGATCGCGACCGGTGCGCCGGCCCGGACGCCGAGGGCGGTCAGCCGGTGGGCGAGGCGGTCGGCGGCGGTGTCGAGCTGCCGGTAGGTCAGCGCGGCCCGGCCGGAGCGGACGGCCACCGCATCGGGGGTGCGGGCGGCCTGCTCGGCGAACAGCTCGGGCACGGTCCGTTCGACCGGGGGCTCGGTGCGGCCTTCGGTGGCGCGGCGCAGGCCGTCCCGGTCGAGCAGGTCGATCCGGGCGATCGGCGTCCGCGGGTCGGTGAGCAGGAGGTCGGCGAGGGCGTCGAGGTAGCGCAGCAGGCCGTCGCGGTGGGCGGCGAGGGCGGCGGCACCGTAGCGGGCCGGATCGGCGTCGATGACCAGGCGCAGCGCGCCGTCCGGGCCGGGCGAGACGTTCAGTGCGAGGTCGTCGACCGGGCCGGCGGCGAGGTTGCGGACGGTGCCGGGCAGCCCGGCCAGGTCGAGGTCGTTCTCGAAGGCCTTGATGTTGACCATCGGGCCGAACAGGGAGCGGCGGTCTCCGGTGCGGCCGAGGTCGCGGCGCAACTCCTCCAGCGGGTAGCGCTGGTGGCGGCGGACGGCGCGCAGCTCGCGGACCACGGCGCGCAGCAGGGCCTCGGCGCTGTGGGCGGGGCGGACGGCGAGGCGCAGCGGGAGCACGTTGGCGGCGGCGACGGGGGTGCGCAGGGCGGCCGGGCCGCGGCGGTTGGCGAGCGGCAGGCCGAGGACGACGTCCTGGGTGCCGGCGGTGCGGTGCAGGTAGCCGGCCGCGGCGGCGAGGAGCAGCTCGGCCCAGGTGGCCCGGACGGTGTCGGCGGCGCGCTCCAGGCGCTCACGGGTGCCGGCGGGCAGTTCGGCGGTGAGGCGGATCGGGGCGCCGGACGCGGCGCTCTCCTCGCCGTCGGCGGGCTCGGGGGTGCCCGGCAGGGTGGCCGGGGTGTCGGCGTCGGCCATCCGGGCGGCCCAGTGGGCGCGGTCGGCCTCGTACTGCGCGCTCGCCCGGTACTCGGCCTCCTCCGCGGCGGCCTCGGCGAGTCCGGCGAAGGGGTTCGGCGCGGGCTCGGCGCCGGCGACCGCGGCGGTGTGGAGGGCGGCGACCCGGTCGCCGAGGAGCGTCAACGCGTAGGCGTCGACGGCGAGGTGGTGGATGCGGCGGTACCAGAGCCGACGGTCCTCGGCGAGCCGGATGAGCGCGTGGGTGAACAGCGGGCCCTCGGCGAGGTCGGCCGGGCGGGCGAGGTCGGCACGCATCCAGGCCTCGGCCTCGGCCGCCGGGTCGTCGGCGGCGCGCAGGTCGAGGCGGTGCAGCGGCCAGCGGCGGCCGGGGCGCAGCCGCTGGCGGGGCGTGCCGTCCGGGCCGGTGACGACGACGGCGCTCAGCGCCTCCGCCTCCTCCACCGCCTGCCGCAGCGCCTTTTCGAACCGGTCCTCGTCGAGCGGACCGGTGATCTCGACGGCGTCGCCGGTGTTGTAGACCGGGCTCGCGGGGTCGAGGGCCTGGGCGTACCAGATGGCGGCCTGGGCGGCGAGCAGGGGGACGTCGGCGGCCTCGCCGTCGGCGGTCCGACCGTCACCGGCCGGGCTGTCGGCAACCGGCTTGTCACCGGCCGGGCTGTCACCGGCCGGACTGTCGGCGGCCGGGCTGTCGGCGATCTGGCTGTCGGCGATCTGGGTTTCGACGGCAGGCATGGGGTGGAGAGCTCCTCGGGGATCCGGAACGCCTTACTTAGGTTAGCCTAATCTAACCTCATATGATCTGGTCAACGGCCCCGCGAGGCCGGGCCCCTGACAGTCCGGAGACGTCACCCATGACCCCGACCGAGCCGCGCACCCCTCCCGCCGAGGCCAAGCAGGCCGTGCGCGACCGCGTCCACACCCACCGGGACGAGCTGCTCGCGCTCAGCCGACGCATCCACGCCCACCCCGAGACCGCCTTCGAGGAACACCTGGCGGCCGCCTGGTGCGCCGAACTGCTGCGCGCGCACGGGTACTCGGTCACCGCGCCCGCACACGGCCTGGCCACCGCCTTCGACGCGCGCCTCGGCACCGGACCGGTCACCGTCGCACTGGTCTGCGAGTACGACGCGCTGCCCGGGCTCGGCCACGCCTGCGGACACAACCTGATCGCCGCCGCCGGGGTCGGCGCGGCGCTGGGGCTCGCCCCGCTCGCGGACCGGCTCGGGCTCACCGTGCGAGTGATCGGCGCGCCCGCCGAGGAACGCGGGGCGGGCAAGGCCCTGCTGCTGGAGGCCGGGGCGTTCGACGGGGTGGACGCGGCCATGATGGTCCACCCCTGCCCCGTCGAGGTCGCCGACTTCCGCTCCTTCGCCCTCGGCACCCTGTCCGTCCGCTACACCGGGCGCGCCGCCCACCCGAGCCTCGACCCCCATCGGGGCCGCAACGCCGCCGACGCGCTCACCGTCGCCCAGGTCGCGATCGGGCTGCTGCGCCAGCAACTCCCGCCGCAGTGGCGGGTGCACGGCATCACCACGGCGGCCGGAACGGCGCCGAACCTGATCCCGGACAGCGCGAGCGCCGAGTACGAGATCCGGGCCTCGGCGGCCGAGGACCTCACCGAACTGCGCTCCCGGGTCGAGGCCTGCTTCCGTGCCGGAGCCCTCGCCACCGGCTGCGAGGTGGAGTTGACCCGGCCCGAGCCGGACTACCTGGACATGCGGTCCGACCCCCGGCTGCTGACGCTGTGGCGGGCCAACGCGGCGGCGCTCGGCCGGCCGGAACCGGTCGAGAGCGGTCCGTTCGCCTGCACCGACATGGGGAACGTGTCGCACGCGGTGCCGTCGATCCACCCGGTGCTGGACATCACCGGCGGCGCCTGCGCCCCGCACGAGGAGGCGTTCGCGGAGGCGGCGCTGGGCGCGGAGGCGGAACGGGCGGTACTGGACGGCGCGGTGGCGATGGCGTGGACCGCGGTGGACCTGGCGGTGCAGGCGGCGGCAGCGGACCGGGCGGCGGGCCCGGCGGACCGGGCGGCGGCGCGGCCGGCGGCGGCCCCGGAAGGGGAGGTGGCCGGGTCGCGCTGACCGACGGGTGACAGCCGACAACTTTCAGCGAACAGATGATGAAATCTGTTCGCTGACATCTGTTCGCCGAAAGTTGTCATCCGAACGTCGCCCGCTGTCCGCCGTGCGCCGACCGGCGGCAGACGCAAGCGGCAAGCGGCCGGCGGCCGGCCTCACCCGCCGAGCAGAGCCTCCGGTGCCACCCGTACCGCCGTAACGCCCAGCTCCCGCACCAGCGCCCCGATCTCACCCTCCTGCCACGGATCGGCGAGCACCACCGCGGCGCCCGTCCGCAGCGGCCACAGGTACTCCCAGAGCGGCAGGCCCAGCTGCAGCACCCGGTCGCCCGGGCCGAGCGGGTGGGCCGCCTGGAGCTCGCGCACCCGGCGGTCCGCCTCCGCGTGGGTGAGCCGGACGGCGGTCGGGCGCCCGCCCGGGCCGTACCCGACGCAGAACAGGTGCTGCGGGGTGAGCGCCCGGGGCGGGTCGGTCGGCAGTTCGCCGTCCGTCTCCAGCCCGGCCGGCGCCCCCGGCACCTCCTCCCCCAGCACCCAGACCGGCGCGTTCTCCGCGAGCAGCCGCTCCCGGCGCCCGGGGGTGTCCGTCGGGTCCAGCGGAAGGTACGCCGCGCCCGACTTCGCCACCGCCAGCAGCGCCGTCACCAGTTCCACCGGACGGCTCGGGCCCGCCAGGCCGACCACCGCACCCGGACGTGCCCCACGACGGGCCAGGGCGCGCGCCAGCCGGTTGGCCGAGGCGTTCAACTCCCGGTAGCTGACGCTCTCCCCGCCCGCGAGCAGCAGCGCCGGCGCGTCCGGCGTCCGCGCCGCCTGCGCCTCGACCGGCCCCACCACGGTGGTCACCGGGTACCGCGCCGCACGGCTGGGCAGCGGAGGCAGCGCGAGCAGCGCGGGCAGCGCGGGCGCTTCCGCCACCGTCCGCACCGTCGGTGCCGTCGGCAGCGCCGTCCCGCGGACCGCGTCCCGGACCGCCCCGCCCGCCCCCGCCGCCATCACGCCGCGCCCAGCAGCTCGGCCCAGGCCTCGATCGCAGGGCGCTCCGCGAGCTGGACGAACGCCACGTCGGCGCCCTCCTCCCGCCAGCGCCCCGCGAGGGCCATCAGCCGTACGGAGTCCAGCCCCCAGTCGACCAGGTTCTCGTCCAGCGGGATCTCCGCCGGGTCCTCGCCGAGCAGGTCGGCGACCTCGGCCCGGATCCGCTCCACCGTGAAGCCCACGCCCGTCACTTGCCGCCCGCCTTCTCGAGTTCCGCGATCTCCCACACATCCTGGGCCTGCGACGCGCCCGAGACCTCCGCCACGCCGGCCGCGGCCGGGGCCCCCGGGGCGGTCGCCGCCGCGGCCGAACCCAGCGCCGCGAGCACCGTCTCCGCCGTGTCGACCATCCCGCAGCGCCCGGCCACCCAGGCCAGCGCGCCGCGGTGCTCCTCCGGGCCGAAGTCGGCGACCGCGTCGGCCACCACGAAGGCCTGTACGTCCCGCATCCAGGCGTCGCAGGCGGTGGCCTGGACCCCGATGTGCGCGTACACGCCGGTGATCACCAGCTGGTCCCGCCCCTGCTCGCGCAGCAGCCGCTCCAGCTCGGTGCGCACGAAGGCGCTGTACTTCCACTTGGTGAGCACGGTGTCGCCCGGCTCCGGGGCGACGGCCCCGGCGATCGCGGTGGCCCGCGGGTCGTCCGGGATGCCCGGACCCCAGAAGTCCTGTTGCAGCCCGCGCTCGGCCGGGCTCTGCCCGCCGAGCTGCGCCGAGTACACGACGGGCACGTCGGCGGCCCGCGCTGCTCCGGCCAACGCCGCGACGTTGCCCAGGAGTTCGGACACCGGAGCGGCTTCGGCGTCGAAGGCGTCCAGGAAGTGGTTCTGCAGGTCGTGCACCAACAGGACGGCGCGCGCCGGGTCGACCGTCCAGGCGACCCGGTTGGCGGGCAGTTCCTCGGCGGCGGGCAGGGGATAGCGGGGAATGCGGGGCAGGCCCACGGTGGTGTTCCTTGTCTGGAGGGCGGATCGGGGGATCAGCGGGCGGTCAGCGAGGCCGCGATCGCGGCGCGCAGATCCTTCTTGCTGACCTTCCCGATCCCGGTGGCGGGGAAGGCGGCGACGAACTCGACCCGGTCCGGCACCTTGTACTCGGCGAGCCCGCGCTGGCGCACGAACCGCTTCAACTCGACGCTCTTCGGGGGCTGTTCACGGTGTTCGGCACGCAGTACCACGTACGCGCAGGTGCGCTCGCCGAGGTACGGGTCGGGCATCGACACCACCGCCGCGTCGTGCACCGCGGGGTGCGCGAGCAGGTGGTTCTCGATCTCCTCGGCGGCGACCTTCTCCCCGCCCCGGTTGATCTGGTCCTTGGCCCGCCCCTCGACCACCAGGTGGCCGGTCGGGGTGCGCCGGACCAGGTCGCCGGTGCGGTAGAACCCGTCCGCGGTGAAGGAGTTCGCGTTGTGACCGGGCGCGTTCCAGTAGCCGCGGATGGTGTACGGGCCGCGCGTCAGCAGGTGGCCGGTGGTGCCGTCGGGCAGGTCCCGGTCCTGGTCGTCGACCACCCGGACCTCGTCGTCCGGCGAGATCGGCCGGCCCTGGGTGGTGGTGATCAGCTCCTCCGGGTCGTCCAGGCGGGTGTAGTTGACCAGGCCCTCCGCCATTCCGAACACCTGCTGGAGCGTGCAGCCCAGCGCCGGGCGCACCCTGCGGGCGGCCTCCTCGCTGAACTTGGCGCCGCCGACCAGCAGCACCTCCAGGCTCTCGTACCCGCGGGCACCGCGGTCGGCGGCGTCCAGCCAGAGCAGCGCGAGCGGCGGCACCAGCCCGGTGATGGTCACGCCCTCGCGCTCGATCAGCGGGAAGGCCGTCTCCGGGGCGGGCTGCGGGCAGAGCACGACCCGGCCGCCGGCGTACAGCGTGCCGAGCGAACCCGGTGAGCTGAGCGGGAAGTTGTGGGCGACGGGCAGCACGCACAGGTACACGCTGTCCGGATCCTGCCCGCACAGCTCGACCGAGCCGCGCAGCGAGTAGATGTAGTCGTCGTGGGTGCGCGGGATCAGCTTCGGTACGCCGGTGCTGCCGCCGGAGAGCTGGAGGAAGGCGACGTCGCCCGGGCCGGGCTCCCCGCCGAAGGCCTCCGGGCCGGGGCCGTCGCAGGGCACGTCGGCGAGCCTGATGTGCTCCCCCGGGTCCTCTCCGGCCACCAGCACCAGCCGCAACGCGGGGTTCTCCGCCCGCACCCGGGTGGCGAGTTCGCGGTAGTCGAAGCCGCCCTCGACGGCCGGCACCACGTACGCCGCCGCCTCGGTGAAGGAGCAGAAGTGCCCGATCTCGGCGTACCGGTGGGCGGGCAGCGCGAACACCGGCAGCGCGCCGATCCGGAACAGCGCGAAGACGACCTCGAAGAACTCGGCGGCGTTGGGCAGTTGGACCACCACGCGGTCCCCGGCCCGGATGCCCCGGGCCAGCAGTCCGGCGGCCATCCGGTCGGCCCTGCGGTCGAGTTCGGCGTACGTCCAGCGCCGCTCGGTCGCCGCCACCGCGTGGCCGCCCGGGTCGACGACCGCGGTCCGCTCGCCGTGCGCGGCGGCGCGTTCGCGCAGCATCCGTCCGAAGGTCTCGCCGCGCCAGTACCCGGCCGCCCGGTAGCGCTCGGCGAACTCGGCGGGGTACGGGGTGAAGCCCGCCCGGACGGTCTCCAGCGGCGTCACCGGGCCACCCCCGCGGCGTCCAGGAAGGTGCGGAACTTGGCGCTGGTCTCGGCGAGTTCGGCCTCCGGCCGGGACTGCTCGACCACGCCCGCGCCGGCGTACACCCACAGCGTCCGCTCCTCCGCCTCGGCGCAGCGGATGGTCACCACCCACTCGCCGTCACCGGTCGCGTCCTCCCAGCCGACCATACCGGTGTAGAGGCCCCGGTCGAAGGGCTCGACCTCGCCGATCACCCGGCGCGCGACGTCCGTCGGCGTGCCGCAGACGGCCGGGGTGGGGTGCAGCGCACAGGCCAGTTCCAGGGCGGAGACCGCCGGGTCGGCCAGCTCGCCGCGGATCGTGGTGGCCAGGTGCCACATCGCGGCCGTCCGCACCAGCGTGGGCCGTTCGGGCACCTCCAGGGTGCGGCAGTACGGCGCCAGCGCCTCCCGGATGGCGTCGACCACGACGGCGTGCTCATGCAGGTCCTTGGGCGACTCCAGTAGCGCGGCGGCGCGCCGGACGTCCTCGCCGAGGTCCTCGCTGCGCGGCACGGAACCGGCCAGCGGGTTGGCCAGGACGGCCGTTCCCCTCCGGGCGAGCAGGAGTTCGGGGCTGGCGCCGATCAGGGTGCGGCCGCCGCCGGACGGGACGGCGAAGGTGTAGCCACCCGGGTCGCGGCGGGCCAGCCGCTGCAGGATCGCGGGCAGGTCGAGCGGCTCGGCGGCGCTCAGCTCCAGTGTCCGGGCCAGCACCACCTTGCTCAACTCCCCGCCGCGCAGCCGCTCGACGGCTGCGGCGACGCCCGCCCCGTAGGCCTCCGGCGCGGGCACCGGTCGGATCCGCCACTCGACCCGCTCGGCCTGCGGCGCGGGGAGGGCGATGAGCGGGTCGTCGCGCAGCGCCCCGGCGGTGCGGACCCGGGCGGGGACGGCGAGTTCGACCCGGCTGTCCCGGTCGAACGCCACCGCGCCGACCACCAGCGGCCGTTCGACCCCGGCCCGGCCGGCCTCGGCCAGCGTCTCGGCGACCCGTACCGGCAGCGGCCGCCCGTCCTGCGGCACCCGGGCGTGCACGCCGGAGCCGAGCAGGGTGCGGGTCGGCGAGGCGAAGAACGCCTCGTCGGAGCCGGCCCGGTACTGGCCGAGCAGTCCGCTGGCCGCGCCGATGACGGCATGGTCCGGGCCCTCGGCGAGGGCGGTCGCCGAGGCGTCGGGCCCGGCGGGTATCGGCCCGGCAGGGGCGTGGTGCACCGTGGTCACGGCGGTTTCTCCAGTCTGGGACGGTTCTGCGGGAGGACGGGCAAGGGCGGACGGACGGGGGCGGACGAACGGAGGCGAACCTGCGGGGGACGGACCTGCGAGGACGGACCTGCGAGGACGGGCGGAACGGCCCACGACCGGGCTCAGGCGCGCAGGGTCGCGCCGCCGTCGACGTACAGGTCGTGCATGGTGATGTGCCGCGCCCGGTCGGAGGCCAGGAACACCACCGCCTCCGCGATATCGGCGGGCGCGGCGATCCGCCCGAGCGGGATGCCGACCCGCCAGGCCCCCAAGTCGCCCTCGATCACGCGGCGTTCGGATGCCTCGGCGTCCTCGCCCCACAGGGCGCGCTGCATCTCGGTGTCGGTCGAGCCCGGCGACACCACGTTGCACCGCACTCCGGAGCGGGCGAGCTCCAGCCCCAGGCAGCGGGTGAACATGGTGGCCGCCGCCTTGGACGCCGCGTAGGCGGCCATTCCGGCCCGCGGCACCCCGGCGGCGTTGGACCCGACGGTCACGATCGATCCGCGCCCACGGGCCGCCATCCGGCGGCCGGCGGCACGGCTGGTGTGGAAGACGCCGGTGGTGTTCACCGCGAAGGTGTCCGCCCAGTCCCCGTCGGCGAGTTCGACGACCGGAGCGGTTCGCAGGATCCCCGCGACGTTCACCAGCACGGCGATCGGGCCGAGTTGGTCCTCGATCGACGTGACCACGCCGTCCACGGCCCGGGCGTCGGAGACGTCCAGCACGTACGGACGCACGGTCGGCAGCTCGGCCACCAGGGCGTCGAGCCCGCCGGGACTGCGGTCCACCGCCGCGACGACGGCGCCTTCGGCCACCAGCGCCCGCACCACGGCCGCGCCGATGCCCTGCCCGGCCCCGGTGACCATCGCGACGGCACCGGCGAATTCGGACTGTTGCTGCACAGGACATCCCCTCCGACCAGCAAGATTAGGCAAGCCTAACCTAACACAGCTGTTCGCCTGCGCCGAGCGTCTGTACGAACGTCAACTCGCTCCCCGCGTCCCGCAGGGCCCGCGACAGACCCTCGCGACCGAAACCCACCCCCCCTCGACACGACGAGGCCGCCCGGCCCTGTGGGGCGGACGGCCTCGGTGTCCCGCGGCGTGGGGGCCCGGCCGTGGTCGGCCGGCCATGAACGGTCGGGGAGGGGCGTGGACGGGGGCTGCCGCCTGCGGGTTGACAGCAGAACAGCAGGGCGGCATCGATGCGGCCCCCGGCAGAGCGCAGCCGGAGGGCACAACACGTGGCCGGCACGAAGGCACGACACGAAGGCCCGGCACGAGGGCCCGGCACGAAGGCCCGGCACGAGGGCCCGGCACGAAGGCACGTCAGGAGCGCCCGACGGAGAGGACGCGGCCGGGCACTCCCACCGACCGGCGGGGATTCCTAGCGAGAGGCCGCGGGGGTCGCCGGGGCCTTGGCGGGACCTGACGGGGACTTCGCGGGAGGCGTGGAGGCGGGGGCCGTGGCCGCCGGAGCCGTCGAACCGCCGGCGGGGGCGGCCGGGGCGCCGGGCGGCGGGGTGAGGCCGGTGCAGCCGCGCAGGCCGTCGCGGCGCTTGAGGGCGGCTTCGGCGGTGGCGCCGGTGACCGGCTCCGGAATGCCCTTGTCGTCGATGGTGGCCGGGGCGAAGGCCTCGCCGGTCACCTTGCCGTCGGCGGTGAGGGTGAGGGTGGTGACCCCGGTCTCGTTGGAGTTGGGGTAGTTGGAGGTGCCGTACCAGAGGAAGTTGCCGAAGCCGTAGCCGATGTAGGTGTTGCCGAGCATGCCCGAGCCGACCATGGTGTGCGCATGGGTGCCGACCACGGCGGTGGCGCCGGCGGCGGCGAGCTTCTTGGCGATGGTGGTCTGCGGGCCGGTCGAGCAGGCCTTGCCCTCGTCGCCCCAGTGCAGGTAGACGAGCACCACCGGCGCCTGTTGCTTCGCCGTCTCCACCGCCTTGACCAGCGCCGGGACGTCCAGCGCCGAGGCGATGCCCGGCTTGGTGGCGCCGGCCCGCCACTTCTGGTTGGTGATGTCCTCGACCTGGCTGGCGGCGACCACCGCGACCTTCACCCCGCGCACGGTGGTGACGTACGGGGCATACGCCTCCTTGGCGTTGCGCCCGACGCCGACCACCGGGATCGGCGAGGAGTCCTTGGCGGCGAGGGTGTCGGTGAGGCCGTCGGCGCCGAAGTCCACGGCGTGGTTGTTGGCCATCGAGACGACGTCGACGCCCGAGTCCTTGAGCACCGACAGCGCCTTGGGCGAGGTGCGGAAGGTGTAGGTCTTCGGCTCCGGGGCGCCGCGCCCGGTGATCGCAGTCTCCAGGTTGAGGACGGACAGGTCGGCGTCGGCGAGGGTGCGGGAGATCGGGCCGAGCGCCGGCTCGGGGGCCTGGACGGCCAGCCGGGCCTCGGTGCGGCCCTCGAAGTGGACGTCCCCGGCGAAGGCGACGGTGATGGTGCCGTCGGGCCGGGGCGGGGCGCTCTTGCCGGGCACCGTTGCGGAGGGCGAGCCGCTCGGTGCCGAGGAGGTGCCCGGCGGGACGGGGGCGGCGGAGGCCGGGGCCGGTTCGGGGTCATCCGGCCCGCAGGAGGCGACGGCGGTCAGTCCGACGAACAGCGCGACGGCGGCCGCGGCACGACGCATGAGTGGATCCCCCCGAGGATGATGCGAGAACGATCAGACTACGCCACCGAATCACCACCACCTGGACCCGATCCCGCAACATTCCGGCCACAAAGGCCGACTGCCCCGACCCTGGCGTCGACGGACGTACGTGCCCCGGCCGGCGGCCACTTGGCCTGTCCGGCCGGATCCTCCCGGCCGACCCGGCCACCACGTCCCTGGCGCGGAGGAGGCGGAGCGCGCAGCGTGGTGTACGGGGTGCGAGTTCCGCGCGGGCCGGGAGGTGTTGACGTGATGGGCAGCAACCAGCTCTCCGCCGAGGGCGCCCCGTCCGGGGGCCGGAGGCCGCCGGCGCGGGATCGCCGGATCGTGGTCGGGATCGACGGCTCGCCCCCCTCGAAGGCGGCCCTGCGCTGGGCGGTCGGCCAGGCCGTGCTGACCGGGGCGACGGTGCACGCGGTGGCGGCCTGGGAGTACCCCTCGCTCTACGGGTGGTTCGCGCCGATGGTGGACGACGGCTTCGAGCGGACCGCCCGCCGCACGCTGAGCGCCGAGATCAACGAGATCCTCGGACCCGACCGCCCGGTGGAGGTCCGGGAGAGCCTGGTGCTGGGCCACGCCGCCGAGGTGCTGCTGGAGGCGGCCGCCGGGGCCGATCTGTTGGTGCTGGGCAGCCGCGGCCGGGGCACCTTCGCCCGGACGCTGCTCGGCTCGGTGTCCACCCGCTGCGCGGTGCACGGGGCCTGCCCGGTGGTGATCGTCCGCGCCGACGGGACGGCCACCGCCCCGCCACAGGCCGTGACCGCGGCCTCCGGGGCCGAACGGCAGTCCTCCGGGGCCGTGCGCACCAAGGACTGGCAGCTCAGCCTGCACGTGGTCGAGGACGAGGACACCACCCGGGTGCACGCCGTGCTGGACGCCGACGGCAACGTGCTGCACAGCGACACCCGCTCCCGCCGCAACCCGCACGACGACCCCGCCCCGGAGGTGGGCGACGAGTTCGCCGTCGGCCGCGCCCTGGTGGACCTGGGCCACCAGTTGCTGCGCGCCGGCGTCCACGGCGCCACCGGGTCCGTGCAGGAGTGAACCCCGCCCCCGGAGCGGGACACGACCAACCGTGTGGGCACCCACGGGCCGGGTACGCCATGCTGAATCACCGCTGACCCCCCGCCGAACCGTCGCCCCCGCCCCTCTCGCGACCCGACCGGAAGAGCCGTTCCCCGCCATGGACCCCACCCCGCCCCCTGCGGACTCGACCCCCGCACCGGCCCCCACGCCGACCCCCGCCCCGGACCCCGCCCCGGACCCCGCGCCGGACTTCACCCCCGACGAGCGCGCCCGGGGCCGCGCGCTGCGCCGCGCGCAGTCACCGTGGGCGCTGGGCGGTCGGGCGGCGGGCCTGGCACTCACCCTGCTGCTCGGCCTCACCCCGGCCGGCGCCGCGCTGGTGACCTCGGTCGGCGGCTGGTTCGGCGGCTCCCGGCCGGCTGAAGTGTTGGCCGGCGCGGCGGCCCTGGTGCTGCTCGGCCAGGCGCTGCAGCTGCCGTTCGGCGCCGGGGCGCGGACCGTCCGGGCCCGGTACGGGCTGGTGACCCAGGGCTGGGCCGGTTGGGCGCTGGACGCGGCGCGCGGCCTCGCGCTGACCCTCGTCCTCGTCCTCCCGCTCGCGCTCGGGCTGTTCGCGCTGACCGCCTGGTCGCCGCGGTACTGGTGGCTGCCGGGGGCGGGCGCGGCGGCCCTGTTGACGGCCGCGCTCTCCTTTCTGCACCCGCTGCTGATCGAGCCGGTGTTCAACCGCTTCTCCTCCATGCCCCGAGGCGAGCTGCGGACCGCGCTGCTGGCGCTGGCCGAGCGGGACAAGGTCCCGGTCCGGGACGTCCTGGTGGCGGACGCCTCCCGCCGCACCACCGCGCTGAACGCCTACGTCTCCGGGTTCGGGGCGACCCGCCGGATCGTCGCGTACGACACGCTGCTGACCACCGCCGAGCCGCGCGAGGTGGAGCTGGTGGTCGCGCACGAGCTGGGCCACGTCAAGCACCGGGACGTGCCGGTCGGTACCGCGATGGGCGCGGTCGGCGCGGCCGTCGCGGTGGCCGTCCTCGGCCTGCTCGCCGACTGGCGACCGCTGCTGGACGCCGCCGGGGTGTCGGATGCCGCCGACGCCCGGGCGCTGCCGTTGCTGGCGGCGCTCGCGGCGCTGCTGGGCGCCCTCTCGGGGCCGCTGCAGTGCGCGGTGAGCCGCCGGATCGAGGCCAGGGCGGACCGGCACGCCCTCGAACTGACCGGGGATGTCGAGCAGTTCGTGGCGATGCAGCGCAGACTGGCCGTGGCGAACGTCTCCGATGTCGACCCGCCGAGGCTGCTTGAGCTACTGTTCGCCACTCACCCGAGTGCGACCCGCCGGATCGCCGCCGCCCGCGCCTGGCGGGCCGCGCCGGCGCAGCGGGCATCGG
The DNA here is from genome assembly GCF_053594915.1 of Kitasatospora sp. NPDC002543. Classification (NCBI taxonomy): domain Bacteria; kingdom Bacillati; phylum Actinomycetota; class Actinomycetes; order Kitasatosporales; family Streptomycetaceae; genus Kitasatospora; species Kitasatospora sp. NPDC002543. The sequence goes on from NZ_JBSFWR010000008.1 coordinate 73,612, forward strand.
AGCGGCGTGGAACCCCGGGCAAATCCGTTGTATAGTGCAACAAATATCGAGGAGGTAGGAACGCCGTGCCCGGCCGCCAGTCGTCCATCGAGACCATCCAGCGCGAGCTGACCGCCTTCGCCCGCCGCGCCCGGCACAAGGCCTCCCAGCTGCACCCCGACCTCTCCCTGGTCACCTACAGCATCCTCGACCTGATCACCGAGCGGGGCGGCTGCCGGGCCGCCGACGTGGCGGCGCACTTCATGCTCGACAAGTCCACCGTCAGTCGGCAGGTCACCGCGCTGGAGAAGCTCGGCCTGCTGGCCCGCGAGACCGACCCGGACGACCAGCGCGGCCAGATCCTGCGCGCCACCGGAGCCGGACTCACGCTGCTGCAGGACGCCAACGAGCAGCGCCGGCTCTCCTTCACCGCACGCTTCACCGACTGGTCCGACGAGGACGTCGCCCGCTTCGCCGACTACCTGGCCCGCTACGGCCAGGAGGGCTGACCGAGCGGACCGGACGGCTCGCTCCGACCCGACCGGCCCCGGCCGACCCGGCCGACCCGGACAGATCGGAACGCGGCCCGGAGCACGGACCGGCCCCTCCGGGTGCGCCCCGCCGCTTCCACGGTGTACAGAGGAGGAGTGCCCCTCCGGCAGCGTCCCGATGCGCCGCACCCGCCGCCCGTGCCGCATCCCCCCGACCGCCGCCGCGCCTGGCGGCCCGACCGCCGGGTGCTGACGGCGCTGACGCTCGCGCTCATCGTCGTGATCGCCGTCGTCGACGTCCTGTCCCCGCCCGACATCCACCTCGGCCCGCTGCTGATCGTCGCCCCCGCCCTCACCGCCTCCTTCGCCGGGCCCCGGGCCACCGCCGGGGTCGCCGTGCTCGCGTTCGCCGCGCTGACCGCCATCGGCGCCGTGCGCGAGAACCTGACCAGCGCGAACATCGAGACCCAGCTGAGCGCGCAACTGATCGTCTCGGTGCTGATCGTCGGCCTGCGGGTACTGCGCGAGCGGCACGAGCGCGAACTGGCCCGGGTGCGCTCGGTGTCCGAGGCCGCCCAGCGGGTGCTGCTGCGCCCGCTGCCGGAGCGGATCGGACCGCTGCACCTGGCCTCCGTCTACCTGGCCGCCGAGGCCGAGGCGCAGGTCGGCGGCGACCTGTACGCGGCCGCCCGCACCGCCACCGGCACCCGGCTGCTGGTCGGCGACGTGCGCGGCAAGGGCCTGTCCTCGCTCGGCGACGCGGCCCTGCTGCTCGGCGCCTTCCGCGCCGCCGCCCACCTGCACGCCGAGCTGCCGGACCTGGCCGCCTACCTGGACGGCAGCGTCAGCTGGGACCTCGCCCAGCTCGCCGAGCAGTCCCGCCGGGAACGACAGAACCGGCGGGAACGCCGGGACCGGCAGGCGCTGTCCGCACTGCCGTTCCCTCCACCGGAGGAGCTCCCCGAGGAGAGCGGCGAGGCCGGCGAGTCCTTCATCACCGCCGTCCTGCTCGACATCCCCGACGACGGCTCCCCCGTCCGCCTGATCGACTGCGGCCACCCGCCCCCGCTGCTGCTGCGCCCCGACGGCATCACCGCCCTCGCCGCCCGCCGGCCCGCCCCGCCGCTGGGCCTCGGCGAGCTCGCACCGGTGCGGTACGAGACGGAGACCTTCCCGTTCCGGCCCGGCGACCGGCTGCTGATCTACACCGACGGCGTGATCGAGGCCCGCGACGCCCAGCGGCGCTTCTACCCGCTCACCGAACGCGTCACCGCCTGGAGTGCCGAGCGCCCGACCGCCCTGCTCCACCGCCTGCGCCAGGACCTGCTCGCCCACGTCGACGGCCGGCTGGACGACGACGCGGCCATGGTCGTGGTCGAGCGGCTGCCCTGAGGGCGGCCCGACCCCGTACGGCCGCCGACGGCGGCGATCGGGGTGCCGTTCCGGGACGCCCCCGCGCGGACCGCCGCCCGCGACACCGACCCCGACCTCGACACCGGGACCGGCGCGCAGCGGGGCTCCCGTTCCGGGCAGGGCCCGCGCACGGGCGTGATCGATCCTCGGACGGCGGATGTCGGACATGCCGGGCTCCTTCCCGGGGGCCCGGACGGCCCCCGCTCGCGGTGTCCCCACAGTGACCCCGGCAGCCCCTCCCGCACATGTACCGAACGGCACAACCCAGGCGAGGACACACCTGAGTCCCCCTGCCGATCGGCAGGGGGACTCGGCGGCATGCCGCCCCGACAGGCACTGCGGCCCCGGCGCCACGACCCGGTGCTACGGCCGGCGGAGGTACGCCGTCGTCGTGCTCACCCAGCCGAAGCCGAGGCGCTGGAGGATGGGCCGACTCTGGTCGCTCGCGTCCACCTGGAGGTACTCGTAGCCGAGTTCGGCCGCGAGGCGGGCGCGGTGGACGACGAGGGCGCGGTAGATGCCCCTGCCACGCCACTCCGGCACGGTGCCGCCGCCCCACAGGCCGGCGAACCCGGTGCCCGGGACCAGCTCCATCCGCGCACCGCTGACCGGCCGGTCACCGGCCATCGCGACGACCATGCTGACCGTCGAGCCGCCCTGCCGCAGGTAGTCCAGCATCCGCTCGCGCAGGTTGGGGTTCTCGGAGCCGAAGGCCTGGACGTGGGCTTCCATCATCAGGTCCACCCCGGCCGGATCGGTCACGGGGAGCAGCCGGACACCCTCGGGCAGGGCCGCTCCGGTGGGCAGGTCCGCGATCCGGGCGATCATCAGCGCCTCGTCCGGCTCCGGGGTGAAGCCCGCCGCCAGCAGCCGGGCGCCGAGGTCGGCGGGGCGGTCGTGGGAGTAGGCCTTCCACTCGAACTCCAGCCCCAGCCCGGCGAAGTGGCGCACCTGTGCGGCGATCGCCGCGTCCGCCCCGGCCTCGTCCAGTCCGGACCAGACCACGCCGTTCCAGCTGTGCTCCGAACCCACCTGCCGGAGCACGGCGCCGTCGCGCTCGACGCGGCAGCCCGGGTCGGGCGGCGCGTTGCGCCGGAGCCGGTCGTCGAACAGGGCAAGCACCTCATCATGATCCATCCGCTCACTCCAGCACGGCCCTGGATCGCGCGCCATCGAGTTTCCGCGCCACCGCGCGCGGGCGGCGGGCCCCGAGTGGCCGGCCCCCGAACAGCCGGAGCGCCGGGCAGCGGACCACCGCCGCGGGGCCGGGCCGGCTACTGCGCCAGGTACCCGCCGTCCACCGGCAGCACCACCCCGGTGACGAAGGACGCGTCGTCGGAGGCGAGGAAGAGGACGGCCGAGGCGACCTCGGCCGGGGCGCCGAGCCGCCCCAGCGGGTGCAGCTTCTCGATCGCCGCGAGGTACTCGGTGCCACCGGGCTCGTCGTGCAGCCGGGCGACCCGCTCGGTGGTGATGGTGCCGGGGGCCACGGCGTTGACCCGGATCCCGCGGCCGGCCCACTCGACGGCGAGGTGCTTGGTGAGGCCGGAGGCGACGAACTTGGCGGGCCCGTACACCGCCTGGCCGGGCTGGCCGGCCTCACCGGAGATGGAGGACAGACAGACGATCGAGCCGCCCGGCCGGTCCTGCGCGGTCATCGCCTCGATCGCGTACTTGCAGGTGAGGAACATGCCGCGGCCGTCCACCGCCATCACGTGGTCCCAGTCCTCGGCGGTGGCCTCGGTGATGTCCATCAGCGGGATGATCCCGGCGTTGGCCACCAGTACGTCCAGCCGCCCGTGCCGTTCTACGGCTGCCGCCACCATCCGGCGGGCGTCCTCGTCCCGGGACACGTCGCCGACCACCGTGCTGACGGCGCCCGGGAACCGTTCGGCCAGCCGGTCCAGCCCGGCCTCGTTCACGTCGGTGGCGACCACCGCCGCGCCCTCCCGGACGAAGCGTTCGGCGACGGCCCGCCCGATGCCGCTGGCCGCGCCCGTCACCACGCAGGAACGGCCGGCCAGCCGCCCGCCCCCGGGGGTTCCCGCGCTCACAGTCACCATGGCGCGACTCTACCCAGCGGGCACGAGGGCGTCGGGGAGCTCCGGACCGGTGCGCCGGATCCGACCGGTCGTCGGCTCAAAAGCGGCCCGGAGCGGGGCGGAGCGGGCCGGAGAGCGGCAGCCCCGGAAACGGCGGAGGCCGGGACCGTCGGTACGGTCCCGGCCTCCGCGCCCGCCGAGCGGCGCCGCGCGCACTACACCCGCGCGTCGGTGGCCAGGGCCTGCGCCACCGGAAGGTTGGGCTGCGGGTGGGTCAGCAGGTGGACGCCCGCCGCCAGCGCGCCGCCGACCAGCGGGGCGAGCAGGAACAACCACAGCTGCGACAGCGCCTCGCCGCCCGCGAACAGCGCCGGGCCGAGGCTGCGCGCCGGGTTGACCGAGGTGCCGGTGAGCGGGATGCCGACCAGGTGGACGACCACCAGCGCGACGCCGATCGGCAGCCCGTCGAAGCCGACCGCGGCCAGCCGGTGGGTGACCGCCAGCACGACGTACACCAGCAGGAAGGTGAGGACGACCTCGGTCAGGAACGCGCCGCCGGCGTTGATGTGCATCTGGGAGCGCTCGCCCCAGCCGTTGGTGCCGAGCTTCTCGTGGGTCTCCAGCCCCGGTATCTGCTTCGCCAGCAGCAGGACGAGCCCCGCGCCCGCGATGCCGCCGAGCAGCTGCGCCACCCAGTACGACACCGCCGTGCGCCCGTCGATCCGGCGGGCCAGCAGGAAGCCGAGCGTCACCGCCGGGTTGACGTGGCAGCCGGAGATCGGGCCGAGCGCGTACGCGAGGGCGAGCAGCACGAAGCCGAACGCGAACGCGATCCCGACCGGACCGATCGCCTCCCCCGCGAGTACCGCCGCACCCACCGCCAGCAGCACCAGCAGCAGGGTCCCGAGAAACTCGCCGACCACCGCCCGCCTGTCCGTTCCGCCCATACGCCTGGTCCTCCTGACCGTCAGGGCAGGCGGTCCGGTGCCGCCCACGCCCGGCCAACCCTGGTCGACCGTTCGAGGGACCGCATGTCGGCCGAACGGCCCACCGCCGTATTCACGGCGCGCCCGCCTGCCGAATTACTCCGAACGGATGAAACCGTACGAAAATGGCGAGCCCGATGCAAAACGGAGGTAAAACGGGCAGACACGGACAGGACGGGCAGTGGACGGCTGCCGGAACGTCAGACCGGACAGCGGGCGGGACGTCGGACCGTCAGGCCGCGGGTCACACCGTCAGCACGATCTTGCCGCGCAGGTGCCCGGCCTCACTGATCCGCTGCGCCTCGGCCGCCTCCGCCAGCGGGAGCACCCGGTGCAGCGGCAGCCGCAGGGTGCCCGCCTCGTGCAGGGCGATCGCGGCCGCGAAGGCGCGGCCGTAGAACGGCTCGACGCCCTCCGCGCCACCGGTGAAGCGGACGCCGTGCTCCTGCGCCCCCGGAACGTCGGCGATCGTCAGCACCCGGTCCGCACTGCCCGTCAGCTCGATCGACAGCGGCAGCACCCCGCCCCGCCCGGCCGCGTCCAGCGCCCGGTCCACCCCGCCCGGGGCGGCGGCCCGCACCCGCTCGGCCAGGCCCTCCCCGTACGTCACCGGGATCGCGCCGAGCTCGCGCAGGTGGTCGTGGTTCGACTCGCTCGCCGTGCCGACCACGGTGATCCCGCGCGCCCGGGCGAACTGGAGCAACACGGTGCCCACCCCGCCGGCCGCGCCGTGCACCAGCAGGGTCTGGCCGGGACGCACGTCGAGGACGGCGAGGGCGCGCTCGGCCGTCTCGGCCGCCACCGGGATCGCGGCGGCCTCCGCCCAGCCCAGGCCGGCCGGCTTGTGTGCCAGGGTCGCGGCGTCCACCAGCGCGTGCTCGGCGTAGCCGCCGCCCATCAGCGCGCCGAACACCTCGTCGCCGGGTGCGAAGCCGCGCACCTCCGCGCCGACGGCCTCGACCACACCGGACACCTCGAAACCGGCGACATGGGGGAAGACGACCGGGAAGAGCCCGGCCAGCTCGCCGGTGCGCAGCTTGCGGTCCAGCGGGTTGACACCCACCGCGCGGACCGCGACCCGCACCTGGCCGGGGCCGGGAGCGGGAAGTTCGATGTCGATCGGGCGCAGCACGTCCGCGCCGCCGAACTCGGGGAAGGCGATCGCCTTGGTCATGGAAAGTCCTCCGGTTACGGGAAGTTGGGTTCCTCCGACGTCCTCCATCCTGTGGCCGGGACGGCCGCTCTCCGGCTGGCCCTTCGGCCGGTTCGACCTGTCCGAACGGCCAGGCGGGAACGGCGGCTCCCGAACTAGGCTGGACGGCAGCGGCATCGCGACAGCGCGGGCGGCGCGGGGCGCGCAGGGGAGAGCAGGGGAGAGCAGGGGCATGGGGGACATGGGGAACACGGGGGACATGAGCGGCGTGGACGGCACCATCGGCACCATCAGTACCGCCGGGACCGCCGGGACCGCCGGGACCGCCGGCGACGACGAGACCTGGCGGCAGCACTGGGGGCGCCCCGAGGACGCGCTGGCCCAGGCGCTCGAAGTGCTGCGCACGCCCCGACCGGACCTCCTGCGCCGGCTGTCCGCCGTACTCGCCACCCTCGTCCCGCACACCGCACTCGCCCAGCTCAGCGGCGTCTGCACGTTCAGCCCCGTACACGGCTACGGCCCGCCCGAACTGATCGCGGCCATCGGCTCGCTCGACCTCTCCCGACTGGCCGAACGCGCCGCCGGAACCGCCCCGGCCGGCCACCCCTGGCAGGGCGAGGCCGAACTCGCCGGTCAGGCCCGGCCGGTGGTGGTCGTGACCGCCACCCCGAACAGTGGCAGCGGCGCCGTCCTGGCACTCGTCCGGACCAGCGCCACGCCGGTACCGGCCGGAGCACTCGCCGTCCTGCAACAACTGTGGGACCTGATGGTCGCCCACTCCGACCACCGCGCCACCGACGCCGCACCCACCCAGGCCGCCACCTCCCGCACCTCCGCCAACGCCCGTGCCCGCGCCATCGCCGAGTTCACCGGCACCCACAGCGCCGCCCTCACCGCGATCCTCGCGCCACTGCGCTCCGCCGACCTCGACGACGCCACGGCCCGGCGCAACGCCACCGAGCTGGCCGTCACCGCCCTCCTCGACCTGCGCCAGGGCGCCGAACTGGACCGCACGCTCAGCGAACAGCCCGCCGACGCCGCCTTCGCCCGGCTGGTACGCGACCTGCGCCCGCTGCTGCGGCACACCCGGGTCCACCTCGACGTCGCACCCCCCGCCGAGGCCGACCGCTCCGTCCCCGCCGACGCCGCGCACACCGCCCGCGACGCCGTCCGGGTCGCCGTGCTGCTGATGCTGGAGCAGGAGAAGCCCACCCGGCTGCACGTCAGCTGGCAGTTCACCGCCGACGGACGGCTGCGCGCCGTGGTCCGCGGCGACGGCCTCGGCCTGCTCACCGCCGAAGCCCTCACCGTCCACCGCACCGTCGACCGCATCACCACCCTCGGCGGGCGGCACGGGGTCGAGGCCGTCCCCGGCTGGGGCACCACGGTGACCGTCGACCTCCCGCTCGCCCTGCCCGAACCCGCCCTCGCCACCGACCCCCTCGACGGCCTCCAGCCGCGCGAACTGGAAGTCCTCGACCAGCTGGCCCGCGGCCGCCGCAACCGGGACATCGCGGCGGCACTGCACATCAGCGAGTCGACCGTGAAGTTCCACGTCGCCAACATCCTCGCCAAACTCGACGTCTCCTCCCGCGGCGAAGCCGCCGCCCTCGCCCACCGGGCCGGCCTGCCGCGCGGACCCGTCGGACTCCACGCGGCATCCTGACCCCGAACCCCTCCCGAGGAAGGCCGACATGACCGACCCCACCACCTGGGACCCGAACGCCCCCGGCATCCTGCGCCTGCCCTCCGGCCGCCTCCTGCGCGGCCGAGGCCTCAGCCGCCCCCTGCCGCCCGGCCCCCTGCCGACCTTCGCCCTCTACCTGTACGACGACCGGCCGCCCCGCACCGACTGGCCGCACCGCTGGGTCCGCTGGCCCGACTTCGGCCTCCCCGCCGACCCCGAGGACGCCGCCGACGCCTTCCGCGAGGCCTGGGAACGCTCCGCCACCGAACGCGTCGAACTCGCCTGCGCCGGCGGCTGGGGCCGCACGGGCACCAGCCTCGCCCGCATCGCCGTCCTGGACGGCGTCCCGGCGGCGGAAGCGGTGGCGTACGTGCGGGAGCACTACGACCGGCACGCCGTCGAAACGCCGGAGCAGCGGGAGTTCGTGGAACGGCTAGCCTAGGCCGGGTGGGGAGCGATCCAGAGACTTCGACGGTCAACGACATCTCCGGCACGGTCAACGGCGACGTCATCCAGGCCCGCACGGTCAATCTGACCAAGACGGTCGGGCCGACCGTCACCGCCGAGTCCATGGCCGACGCCCGCGCCGCGTACGCCCGGCGGGTCCGGGAGACCTACGGCCGGCTCGACCTGGAGGTGCTCACCCCGCTCTCCGAGCAGGGCGAGCACCCGGCGGTCGAACTGCGGGAAGTGTTCGTCACCCCGCAGGTCCGGGAGGACCCGCCACCGGTGGAACTGCCGCGCGAACTCGTCCAACGACTCCTCGCCAGCGGCGAGTTCACCGAGCAGTCACTACCCGGAGACCTCGGACAGTCCGCTCTCGAACGGCTGCGCACCGAATACCTCAACCGGCCGACGGAGGACGTGCTCTCCGTCCTCGCCGGGCCGCGCGGGGCGCGGGTGGTCCTGCTCGGCGACCCGGGAGCGGGGAAGTCCACCCTCGCCCGGTACATCGCGCTCACCCTCGTCCAGGACGCCGACGGCCCGCTCGCCGCACTGGACGGGCTGGTGCCACTGGTGGTCGAACTGCGCCAGTACGCCGAGGGGCAGTGGCGCGAGCGGACGTTCGAGGACTTCCTCGACCACCGCCAAGCCGTCGCCGGAATGTCCCTCCCCGGGCCCGAACTGCGCCAACTCCTCTCCCGGGGCGAGGCCGTGGTCGTCTTCGACGGCCTGGACGAACTCTTCGACCCCGGTGTGCGGGCCGCCACCGCCGAACGCATCGCCGCCTTCGCCGCCCGCTACGACCGGGCACGCGTGGTCGTGACCTCGCGCGTCATCGGCTACCAGCGCGGCCCGCTCAGCGGCGCCGGATTCACCCAACTCATGCTCCAGGACCTCGACCCGGACCGGATCGCCGACTTCGCCCGCCGCTGGTACGCCATCGCCTGCCCCACCGACGCCGAACTCACCGGCCGACTCGTCGAGCGCATCACCACCGCCGTCGAAGCCTCCCGCCCCATCCGGGAACTGGCCGGCAACCCCCTGCTGTTGACCATCCTCGCCATCATCGGCCGCCGCCAGGCCCTGCCCCGCGACCGCCAGGGCGTCTACGAGCACGCGGTACGCGTCCTCGTCGCCCACTGGGACCGCGACACCAAACACCTGAACGTCCCGCTCACGCCCGGTGCCGCCGAAGTCCTCGATCTGTTGGACGACCGCGAACGCCTGGAACTGCTCAGACTGTTGGCCCGCCGCATGCAGGAAGGCACCGGCGGCATCGCGGGCAACCACATCCACGCGGAGGAGCTGGAGGCCGTCTTCCGCGACTACTTCACCCAGTTCGGCTACCTCCCCCACCAGTGCCTCGCCGCCGCCCGCACACTCCGGAACCAGCTCCGGGAACGCAACTTCATCCTCGCCCGGTACGGCAGCGAGGTGTACGGCTTCGTCCACCGGGCGTTCCTCGAGTACCTCGCGGCGGCGGACATCTTCCAGCGGTACACGGTCAGGAGGGAGTGGACGCCGGAGGAGCTGATCCAGGAGGTCTTCGCCCGGCGGGCGGACGACCCGGCGTGGCACGAGGTGCTGCTGCTGGTGGTCAACCAGTTGAGCGAGGCGGACGCCGGGAAGGTGGTGGACCACCTGCTGGACCGGCGGGACGAGGGCTCGCTGGTCCTGGCCTTCCAGGCGCTCGCCGAGGTGCGGAAGATCGGCTTGCTGAAAGCACAGAGCGACCGGGCGGTCGACTCCGCCATCGACGCGCTGGAGGCAAGGTTCGTACGCGACACCGATCCGATGTTCTCCGCGCTGGCCGCGTTGATCGCGACCACGGCCCGGGCCGGACACGAGCGCTATCTCCGCTGGTTCCATCTCCAAGGGCAGTTCTCCCAGATGAGCACCTCGGCAGCGGCAGTGGCCGTGGCGTTCCATTCAGCCATCGGTTCCTCCCTTGCCCTCGCGACCTTCGGCCATCCAACAATTCGCACCTTTGCCATCCGATCCCTGGCCCGCCGCTGGGCCACCCACCCCGACATCACGTCCTCACTCCTGGAACTCTCGGGCCATGGCCGAGCGAACGTTCGCCTTCAGGCCCTGACCGAACTGACGAGGCGGTGGCCCCAACACAGTGCCGTCTTCCCGCTGGTGTCCCGCCATGCGGTCGACGACCCCGATGCATCGTCACGTGCCCGCGCTCTGGAACTTCTTGTCGAAAGGTGGGCGGAACATCCCGATGTCCTGCCACTCCTCGTGGATCGCGCGACCGCGGATCCCTCCCCCGAGCCTCGGACCACCGCGCTACGCCTGCTCCGCGGAGCGTGGCTCGATCATCCGGATACCCGCACATTGCTCCAGCGCACCACGGAGGACGAGGAATCGCCGGACTACCACGACCTCGCCGTCGAACTCCTGGCGAACCCGCCGAAGCGTTCCGACAGCACCGCACAGCTACGGGAAATCGCGGTCAACGGCAGCAGTGAGATCATCCGTATGATCGCAGTCCAGAACTTCATGCAAGTCTGGCCCACGACCGACCAGGCTCTCACTCTGCTTCTCGACCGCGCGGTGAACGACCCCTCGGATGTGATCCAAGCGGTAACGGTCAGCGAGCTCTGTCACGGATGGCCCGACCACCCTGACGTGTGGGCCTTGTTGTGGAACATCGCCACTGCCGGCAACCCCACACACATCACGACCGCCACGGCGACGAGCACACCTGACAGAATCACGGTACTCACCCGGGTGGCTGCTGACGCAGAGTCGTTCCTCCTCAGGCAAATAGCGCTGAGTCTGCTCGCCAAACAGCACGTTTCGCGCCGTAGTACTGCTCGGTTCCTCCTGAATCGCACCGTCGAGGACCCTCACCCCATGGTTCGTGCCACGGCGCTCAGTTGCTATGCGGTGGCGGACTTCGAGATGGCCGAGAACCTCGTTCGCGCCCACGCTGCGGACGACCCCAGTCCGGAGGTGCGTGCCCAGGCGCTGACCATGCTGGCCTGGCAGTGGCCCGACCGTCCGGAGACCACGGCGATCCTCCGAGCCGCCCTCGCCGACCCGGATCCCGAGGTCCGTCAGGCCGCCGGGGACGGGCTCGGGGCCGTCGCGCACTTCACCGCCGGGCCCTGAGGCCGGTCAGGCGGCCGGGGGTGCGGGTTGCGTTCCCAGGGCGACGACGCCGCCCGGGCTGCTGTGGTAGACCGTCCCTCCCGCGGCGGCCAGGGAGACCCGGCCGGCTCGCTGCGAGTCGTCCTGCCAGCGCATCGCGCCCGTCGAGGGGTCGAACGCCCAGAGCCGGCCCTCTGCCGTCGCGGCGTAGACGCCGCCGTCGGTGGCGACCACGGCGGGGGCCTCTGCCGCCCGGCCGGTGAAGGCGTTGGCCTTCCAGACCCAGTCGCCGGTCTCGGTGTCCAGGCCGTACAGCCGGTCGCCGTTGCCCATGTAGACCGTCCGGCCGAGGGCGGCCGGCCGGCCTGGGTCCCCGTGCTGGAAGGATTCCCAGAGCCTGTCACCGGTCGTCCCGTCCAGCGCGGCGACGATCGTGCCGCCCATCGACTCGGACGTGACGAGGAGGGCGCCCCGGTGGGCGGTGAGCGGGCTGTTGGCGACGACCTTGCGTTCCCACAGCTGCCCGCCGGTGCGGGCGTCCAGGGCGACGACCCCGGCCGACGTGCCGGCCGCGTAGACGGTGTCGCCGTCGAGGGCCAGGGAGGCCGCGTGGAGCACGGGGCCCGTCCAGCGCGGGTCGCCGGTGGTCAGCTCGTAGCAGCGGACGGCGCTCCCGTGGGCGGCGAACACGCTGCCGCCGCCGACGGCCGGGCGCTGCTTGCCCGCGGCCTCGGACCAGTAGGGTGCGGCGGCTTCCCAGCGCTGCTCCCCCGACTGCGCGTCCAGGACCCGCAGATGGGTGTCGGTGGCCACGCAGACCACCCCGTCCCCGGCGGCCAGCGGCCAGCCGCCCTGTGCTTCGGCGTCGTGGGGCGTGCTGACGGTGTGGCTCCAGCGGACCTCGCCGGTGCGCGGGTCGAGGGCGCGCACGGTGCCGTCGAACCCCGAGACGTAGAGGGCGGGTTGCCGGCCGGTGGTCAGCTCCAGCCGTCCGCTCGCGGCGGTGGTGTGCCAGATCCGGGGGCCGTGGGAGTTGCTCCGGCGGACCCACTCGTTGACGCCTGCCGCCGCTGCGACGGCAACCAGGCCCGCGACCCCCGTCAGCAGTTTCCGGCGGTTGATCCGCTGGTCGATCCAGCGCCGGGCGGGTGGGGGCGGCGTCGTCGGCCCGGTCGGCGCGCTGTCCGCTACGGCCTCCGGTACGGCCCGCGCTCCGTCGTCCGGCACCGCCTTCGCCGCGTCGTCCGACCCGCGCTCGCCCGGCGCTGCCTCGGGCACGTCGCCGGACCCGACCCCGTGCGCCTCGTCCGGCGCGCAATCCCGTCTCGCATCCTCGTTCACGCCGTACAGGACTCCGCATCCCGCCCCGGGGTTGTACCGGATCCGGAAGAAGATCACGAGCGGTCCCCGGGCCCCGCTGCTACGTCTTCCGCAGCTCCGGCGCCGGCACTCCGATCAGCAGCCGTCGCACCGCGTCCCAGGCCGCGCGCAGGGCGGCCGCGCAGGTCCGGGTGTCGGAGCCGAGCATCCGCAGCCAGGCGCCGCTGTCCTGGGGCAGCACGCTGACCCCGTACAGCAGGTCGCCGTGCCCCTGGCCACGGCCGGCCACCGCCTCGTGCAGGACGTCCGCGATCCGGCCGGCCGGGGCGAGCGGGCTGAGGACGTACAGGCTGGACATCACGTCGTGTCCGGCCAGCACCGCGGGCCCGGTGACCCCGCCGTTCCCGCCGTTCCCGGCCCGCGCGGGTTCCAGCCGCACGGTGTCCAATGCCACCAGCCCACCGTCCGGGCGCCGGACTTCGAGGTCGGAGGCGAACACCCGGTAGGCGTTGCGCTCGCCCCGGGCGAGGCGGCCGGCGAGCACGGTCTCGCCGGCCAGCACGGTGGCGTCGGGGTCGACGGTGAGGACGGTCCGCTGGTAGAAGCGGGAGTCGACGAACGGGATGACCGGTTCGGGCAGGTACTCGACGTAGGCGCGCGGGCCGGCTGTCAGGTCGACCAGTTGGGTCGCGTAGTCGTGCTCCATCCGGTAGACCTTGGTGGCCGCCTGGGTGGTCAGGTGGACCGCCGTGTCGGCCCCGCAGTGCAGGTCGGTGCGGAGCCGGTCGGCCTGGAGGATGCCGCCGCCGGTGGACATCAGGAAGGTGACGGCGAGGTCGGGGCGGGCCGGGTCGAAGTACAGCGGGCGCATGATCTGCAGTGGTGACTTCTGGTAGTGACCGGTGAGTTCGGTGCGCGCGCCGATCCGCTCGAAGGCCAGCTCCAGCAGCCCGACCTTGCCGGGGCGCCCGACGCCGAGGGTGTCGGGCGTCCCGGCATGGCGGCGGACCTCGTACGGGACGCGGGCCGGCTCGTAGTGCCGGGGGTCGAGCCGGGGCACCGCTCCGGCCGGCGGAGCCTCCTCGGCCGAGGCCGCCGCAGCGGCGGAAGCCGTCACGCCGCGACCTTGCGGAAGGTCTCCAGGAAGGCCGCGATCTCCTCCAGCCCCTCCCCCGTCAGACAGTTGGTGAGGACCACCGGACCGCCCTCACGCACCCGGTGGGCGTCGGACTCCATCACCCCGAGGTCGGCGCGGACGTACTGGGCGATGTCGATCTTGTTGATGACCAGCAGGTCCGATTCGGTGATGCCCGGGCCGCGCTTGCGGGGCATCTTCTCGCCCTCGGCGGTGTCGAGGACGAAGAGGAAGAGGTCCACCAGGACCGGACTGAAGGTCAGCGTGAGGTTGTCGCCGCCGGACTCGAACAGCAGGGTGTCGACGTCCGGGAAGCGCTCCAGCATCTCGGCGCCGGCCGCGAGGTTCATCGTCGGGTCGTCCCGGACGGCGGTGTGCGGGCAGGCGCCGGTCTCGACGCCGACCACGCGTTCGGGGTCCAGCATCCCGGCCAGGGTGCGCCGCACGTGCTGGGCGTCCTCCTGGGTGTAGATGTCGTTGGTGATGACCGCCGGGCGGTGGCCGCGGGCGATCAGTACCGGGACGAGCGCCTCGATCAGCGCCGTCTTTCCGGATCCCACCGGGCCGCCGATGCCCACGCGGAGCACGTTCTCGGTCAACTCTCCTCCTCTGGTCGTTCGTTGTACGTGTGTCGGGGTTCAGCTCATGAACAGCCGGGCCTCGGCCCGTTCGTGCCGCCCGGACATGGCGTCCGCGACCGGCACGCAGCCGCCGAGGTCCGCCGGTTCCCGCACCAGGGCGGCGGACACGACCTCCCTGATGACCGGGGAGGCCGCCCGCAGTACGACCTGCGCCTTGCGGTGGTCGGTCAGCCGAAGCCGCAGCGCCGCCCCGACGAAGCTGGCGCAGAACGCGAACAGGTCGCTGGTGACGGCTTGTTCGACCGGGACGCCGGCCGAGGCGTAGGCCACCCCGGCCGCCACGGCCTGGCAGCCGGGGGCGCGCTTCTCCGCGACCAGTCCGGCGTACCGCTCCAGCGCCTCGCCGCCCACCGACTCCCGGGCGATGTCCAGGAGTTGGCGGCCGGTCCGGGTGGATGCCAGGCGCAGCTCACGGTTGAGCCTGGTGGCGTGCAGCCGCTGGTCGGTCTCGGCGAGCTGGCCCCAGTCGCCCGCGGTGGCCGCCCGGTGGGCGAGGACCAGGGCCGTGGCGTCGGACGGACCGACGCCGTGCCGCAGCAGGTCGGCGAGCAGCGCGGGCAGGGTGTCCGGGGTGACGGCCCTGGCCTGGGCGTAGCCCTCCAGGCCGTGCGAGAGGGTGTAGAAGCCGCTGGGGAAGGCCGAGTCGGTCAACTGGAGGCAGACCAGCAGGCCGTCCAGGCCGTCCGGACCTTCCAGCCTCTCCCGAACGTCCGGGCCGCCGCCCGCCGAACCGGGTTCGGTGCCGGTGCCCGTGCCCATGCCGGTTCCAGTGCCGGCTCCGGTGCCGGTCACGCGAGGTAGAACAGGTGGTTGAGCGGCAGTTCGCGGGCCGGCTCGATGGTGGCGGGCTCGCCGTCCAGGGTGACCTTGTACGTCTCCGGGTCCACCGCGATCTTCGGCAGCGCGTCGTTGCGCACCATGTGCTGCTTGCCGACCGTGCGGCACCGCCGCACCGGCAGCACCCGGCTCTCCAGGCCGAGCCGGGCCGGCACCCCGAGGTCCACCGCCGCCTGCGACATGAAGGACACCCGGGTGGCCTGCCTGGCCCGGCCGTACTGGCCGAACATCGGGCGGTAGTACACCGGTTGCGGGGTGGGCAGGGAGGCGTTCGGGTCGCCCATCAGCGCCCAGTTGATCACGCCGCCCTTGATGACCATCTTCGGCTTGGCGGCGAAGGAGTTGATCGGCCAGAGCACGATGTCGGCGAGCTTGCCCGGCTCCAGCGAGCCGATGTGGTCGGCGGTGCCGGAGGCGACGGCGGGGTTGACGGTGAGCTTGGCGAGGTAGCGCAGGACGCGGAAGTTGTCGTTGCGCTCGCTGTCGCCGGCCAGCTTGCCGCGCTGGTCCTTGCAGTGGTGGGCGGTCTGGAAAGCCCGGGTGAAGGACTCGCCGATCCGGCCCATCGCCTGCGAGTCGGAGGAGAAGATCGAGATGACGCCCTCGTCGTGCAGCACGGTCTCGGCAGCGATGGTCTCGGCGCGGACCCGGGAGTCGGCGAAGGAGACGTCCTCGGGGATGTCGTGGCTGAGGTGGTGGCAGACCATCACCATGTCCAGCAGTTCGTCGACCGAGTTGACGGTGTAGGGCAGCGTGGGGTTGGTGGAGGACGGCAGCACGTTGGGCTCGCCGGCGATCCGCATGATGTCGGGGGCGTGGCCGCCGCCCGCGCCCTCGGTGTGGAAGGTGTGGATGGTGCGGCCGTCGATCGCGGACAGGGTGTCCTCGAAGTAGCCGGACTCGTTGAGGGTGTCGGTGTGGATGGCGACCTGGACGTCGTACTCGTCGGCGACGCTGAGCGCGCTGTCGATCGCCGCCGGGGTGCTGCCCCAGTCCTCGTGCACCTTGAGGCCGCACACCCCGGCCTCGACCTGTTCGCGCAGCGCGCCGGGCAGCGAGCCGTTGCCCTTCCCCAGCAGCCCGACGTTGACCGGCAGGTCCTCGACGGCCTGGTACATCCGGTGGATGTTCCACGGGCCGGGGGTGCAGGTGGTGCCGTTGGTCCCGTCGGAGGGGCCGGTGCCGCCGCCGATCAGGGTGGTGATGCCGTTGCTCAGCGCCTCCTGCACCTGCTGCGGGGCGATGAAGTGGATGTGGGTGTCGATGCCGCCGGCGGTAGCGATCAGGTGCTCGCCGGAGATCACCTCGGTGCCGGGGCCGATGACCAGCCGCGGGTGCACGCCACTCTGGGTGTGCGGGTTGCCGGCCTTGCCGACCGCGACGATGAAGCCGTCCTTGACGCCGATGTCGCCCTTGACGACGCCGAGCACCGCGTCCATCACGACCACGTTGGTGATGACCAGGTCGAGCGCGCCCTGGACGGAGGTCGCGGCCGGGTCCTGGGCCATCCCGTCGCGGATGCCCTTGCCGCCGCCGTAGACGGCCTCGTCACCGTAGTGGCCCTGGTTGAAGTCGTGTTCGACCTCGACCACGAGGTTGGTGTCGGCGAGGTGGAAGCGGTCGCCGACGGTGGGGCCGAAGAGGTCGGTGTACTGCTTGCGGGAGAGGATGGCCATCAGCGGTCGCCTTCCTGACGGGCCCGGCGGGCCCCGTGGTCCTGGTGGTCCTGGTGGGCCTCCGTGTGGAAGTCCCGCGGGCGGTCGTCCTTGTGGTCGAGGTCGGTGCCCCTGAAGCCGCGGGCGATGGCCCGGTCGAGGGCCCGGGCCCGGGTGTCGGGGGCGGTGATGCCGCCGTCCACGAGGTTGGCGAAGCCGACCAGGCGGCGGTGGCCGCCGAACTCGGCGAGCGTGACGTCCTTGGTGTCGCCCGGCTCGAACCGGACGGCGGTGCCGGCCGGGATGTCCAGGTGCTTGCCGAAGGCCGCGTTGCGGTCGAAGTCGAGGGCGCGGTTGGCCTCGAAGAAGTGGTAGTGGGATCCGACCTGGATCGCCCGGTCGCCGGTGTTGCTGACCGTGACGGTGGCTTTGGCGCGGCCGGCGTTGATCTCCACCGGGTCGTCGCCGTACAGGTATGCGGCGCTACCGGACATGGCTGGCCTTCCTCTCTGCCGGGTCCGTGGGGGGTGTGTGCGCAATCGCGGGTGGGGATGCGGGTGTGAGTGGGGGTGGGGGTGGGGGTGCGGGTTCGTGGGTGTGGCTGTGGTGCCGGTGGTGTCCCGAGGGCTGATGGTGGTGCCGGCCGTGCGGCTCACCGGCCCCGTGGCCGTACGGCTCACCCGCCCCGTGACTGTGCGGCTCGCCCGGCCCGTGGCTGTGCGCGTAGCCGTGCCCGTGCTCGGCGTCGAGGCCCGCCAGGATGCCGTCCTCCCCGTGCCCGAGCAGGTGCAGCGCCGCCGCCGTCCGGGCCGCGATCACCCCGGCGACGGCGGACGGCCGCAGCAGCGGGCCGCCGTCCCGGACGCCGGGCAGGGCGGCGCGCAGGGCCGGTCCGAAGGAGGCCGCAACCGCCGTCACCTCGGGGGCGCCGAGCAGGCGGCAGCGTTCCGCCCCCTCGGCCGGATCGGGGTCGCCGCCGTCGAAGGCGACCTCGAACCAGCGGTGCCGGCCGTACTGGCGGGCGAGGCGGGCGATCCGGAACAGTTCGGCGTCCTCGAACGGGCCCGCCGCCGGGGCGGTGACCAGCGCCGCGCCGTCGGGGGCGGTGCCGGCGGCGGCGCGCAGCCAGCCGATCAGGTGGTCGGCGGCGCCGAAGGGGGCAGTCAGGACGAGTCGTCCGCGGGCCTCGTCGGCGGCCAGCCAGCGCAGGGCCCGGGCGGTGTCGGCGACCAGCCGGGGGTCGCGGCCGAGCGTCATCGGGACGACGCAGACCGGCCCGTCGCCCGCCTCGCCGAGCGCCGACCGTACGGCCTCGGTGAGCGGACGGCCCGCGGGGGCGGCGGCGTGCACGGCGGGCCCGGTCGCGACCAGCGCCGCGAGGTCCCGTCCGCCGTCGCTCTCGTGCCCGCCGGCCAGCACCACGGTGGCGTTCTGGGGCCGGGTCATCGCTCAGGCACCCACCGGGTCGTGGCAGGAGACCAGCTTGGTCCCGTCCATGAAGGCCGCCTCCACCTGGAGCAGCGGGAGCATCTCGCGCACGCCCGGCATGACGTCCTCGTTGCCGACGACCTGCTTGCCGATCTCCATGCACTCGGCGACGGTGCGGCCGTCCCGGGCGCCTTCCATGATCGCCTCGCTGATCAGCGCGCAGGCCTCGCTGTAGTTCAGTTTGACGCCGCGGTCGCGGCGTTTGCGAGCCAGATCGGCGACGACGTAGATGTACAGCTTGTCGATCTCACGCGGCGAGAGATTCACGGGTATCACTCTTCCTTTCCCAGAATCCGATGACATACGGAAAGCGTCGTTCGAAGCCGCCGGTCCACCGGCGCCGAAATCCTCCGGCCACCGGAACTCCTCGGACTTCTCGAACTCCTCGGGTTCCCGGCGTCCTCGAACTCCCCGGCGTATCGCGAAGTCCTCGGCGTATCGCGAAGTCCTCGACAGGCGGAAAATACGGGGAGGCCGGCTGCGGAATCAGGTGCGGCGCAGGCGCGGAACGGCCGGCACCGCCGCCAGGAACAGCATCGTGGTCAACACGAACGGCCAGGTGAAGGCGTGCCCGCCGAAGGGCGCGGAGACCGCGCCGAGCGCCGGGGTCAGGAGTGTCGCGCCGGCCGCGCCGGCCAGGGCGTAGGCCGCGCTCCAGCCGTCGGGTGCCAGGAACACCCCGCACAGCGCGAGGGCGACCAGCACGCCGCTGTACCCGAGCAGCCCCTGCCCGACCGCCTCACCGGGAGCGCCGAACACCCAGGCCGTGAGCAGCCCGGTGGCGCTTCCCGCGCAGGCCATCAGGCCCGCGAGGCGGCTCGCCGCGAACAGGCCGGCCAGGAACAGCAGGCCGACGTACCACCGCGGCATGAAGAAGATCTGACCGATGTTCGCGAAGAAGCCGTGCCAGAGCTGGTCCCAGCTCAGCCCGGTCGGCCCGTCGGCCGGGACGGGCAGGGCGGCGGGCGCGCCGGCACCGTTCCACAGCCTCCGGAAGCCGGGGGCGGCCGCCGTGACGGCGGTCGTGACCAGGCAGAACGGCGCGGTCAGCGCGGGCAGCCGCCAGGTGGCGAGCAGTGTCCCGAGCCCCGCCGTGACCACCACGGCGACGGCGGACCCGAGGACCGCCATCGCGGCCGTCGCCGGGTGCCCGGGGCCGAGGAAGACGGCGCAACCGAGCGCCACCAGACACCCGTTGTACCCGTGCAGCCCCGCCCCGACGGCCTCCCGGTCGAGCCCGAGCCCGTACGCGACGGCGGTGGAGACGGCGCTGCCGAGCAGCGCGTAGAGGCCGTACTGCCAGCCGGCCGCGAACAGTGCGGCCACGAAGAAGAGTCCGCAGACGACGGACGGCATGAAATCGACCTGCGCGACGCCGCGCAGGACCTCCGCGACCACCCTGCCGGATATCGGACGGGTCGCCACCGAGGCGCCGTCCCCACCCTGTTGCCAACCCATGCTGCGCACCAATTTCCGGTACGGCCGGCCTGCCTGGATGTCGGCCCCGGCGATTCCTCCGGAACCGTACTCCTACGGTTTGCGAAGTCCAGGGGGCACGAGGTGTTACGCCAAATCCACGAAGGGTGACCACCGGGCCGCTGAGCTGCAACAATCTGTTGAAGCCATTGCCCGTCAGGTTCGTTGCAGGGAGAAATCCTTTGCGAAGTTTTACTGACGGTTGGCATCGGCCGGCATCGGCGCCGCCGGGGCCGTGGACCTCGGCGGCGGTGCGCACCCCACGGGGCCCGCGCTCACTCCGCCCGGAGCAGATGCCGGGCCAGGAACCTCTCGGACGACTCCAGTTCGAGCTCCGGCACGTCCACATGGCCGCCGGGGTTGGCGTGCAGCGTCTTCTCGGACGAACCCAGCGCACCGAACAACGCCAGCGCCCCCTCGCGCGGGACCAGCTCGCCGTCCCACTGGAGCAGGAACTCCACCGGCACACCGACCCGTGCCGCCGCCTCCGTCTGCGAGGCGTGCCCCGTCAGTCCGAACACCGCGGCGGCGATGCGCGGTTCGGCCGCCGCCAGCGGGATGCCGATCACGCTCCCCAGCGACAGGCCCCAGAACCCCACCGGCCCGAGTCCCCCCACCCGTCCTTCATCCGCCTCAGCCGCCTCCAGCGCGTCCAGCACCGCCACCCACTCCGGCACCGCCCGCTCCGCGAGGGCCGCCGTGTGCCGCGCCACCCACGCACTGATCGGCCGCCCCGCCGCGAGCAACTCCCCGATCTCGGTGGCGAACCGCTCGTCCTGCGCGCTGCGCGCCCGTTCGCCGTGCCCCGGCGCGTCCAGCGCCACCGCCGCGAAACCGTGCCGCCGCACGCAGCGGTCGGCCCGGTCCACCATCCCCGGCCCCAGCTTGTGCCCGCCGCCGCCGTGCCCCAGCAGCACCAGCGGACGCCCGCCGAGGGGCGGTCCGTCCGGCCGCCAGAGCACTCCCGGTACGCCGTCGAGGGTGAAGTGGCGCCGTGTCACGCCGTCCGCGCTGGATTCCGAGGTGAAGTGCACCCCGCCATCATGGCTCCCGACACGCGTTCGAGTCCCGGCTTTCGGCCGTTGCCACCGCAACGGCTCGGAGAGATCGGCGGAGCGCCGGCGGCTCCGGCGGCTCCGGAGAATCCGGAGAATCCGGAGAATCCTGCCGTCTCGCCGCCACGTGCGCAGATCGAACCCCCTTGGTGCGACGCCCGGTTCGCGAGCACCGAGACAGGCGAGGAGCGTGCGGCACGGCTCCGCACGCTCCTCGCCCGCCTCGGTCCGGACGGTCAGTCGCCGGCGGTGGCGGGCGCCAGGCAGAACGGGTGACCCTGCGGGTCGAGCAGGACGACCCACTGCCCCTCGCCCGGCTGGACGTCGGGCCGGGCGGCCCCGAGCGCGAGCAACTCCTCGACGGCGCCGGACAGATCGGCGACGGTGAAGTCGAGGTGCATCCGTGCTCCACCCTCCGGCCAGCCCGGCGCGCGGTGGGACTCCACCCGGACGAAGGCCAGCCCGGGCGCGGACCCGGCCGGGGAGAGGGAGGCGAAGTCCTGGTCGCTGTGGGAGAGTTCCCACCCGGTGGCCTTCTGGTAGAAGGCGGCGAGCGCGACCGGGTCGGCGCAGTCGAGGACGATCGTGGCGGGCTGGTTCAGCACGGACATGGTGCGGGCTCCTGCGGTCGCGGGTGAATGCGTGGTACTCGTCGCGATCGCCGCCGCCGTTGCGGCGGCTGTCGCGATCGCGGTGCCCAGCCTGCCTCCGGCCCGCCGTGCCGGTCTTGAACATCCTTGCGCCCGGACCCGGTGACGGCCCCGCTGCCGGTCGCGGTTCCGGCCCCGCTGTCGGCCCCGCTGCCGGACCCGGCGCCGCCCCGCTGTCGGACCCGGCCCGTACCCTGCCGACCGTGCTCACCGCCGAACCCGTCGCCACCCGGCCCGACTTCCGGATCAGCGTGGTCTCCTGCCGCAACGACCACACCCGTTGGTCCCCGCCCGAGGTCCACCGCGGCTACCGCCTGGTGCTGGTCCGGCACGGCCGCTTCCGTCGCCGGGCGGCCGGGGTGGCCGCCGACCTCGACCCGAACCTCGGCTACCTCGGCACGCCGGACGAGGAGGAGAGCTTCGCCCACCCGGGCGGCGGCGATCTGTGCACCTCGGTCGACGTGGCGCCCGCGCTCTGGCGCTCCCTCGCCGGCGAGGGCCCCGGGTCGGGCGCCGGGACGCTCTACGTCGACCCCCGGCTCGCCCTCGCCCACCGCCGTCTCCTCGCCGCCGCCCGCTCGGGGGACGTCGACTACGGCGCCACGGAGCGGCTGCTGGGGCTGCTGGCCACCGCCGTCAGCCGGACGGCCACCGGGCCGACGCCCGCGGCGGCCCGTCCGTCCGCGGTCCGCGACCGCGCCCTGGTCGCGGCGGCCCGCGAGGCGATCGCCGAGGACCACCCGGCCTCCCGCACGCTGCTGTCCCTCGCCGACCACCTGGGCGTCTCCCCGTACCGGCTGAGCCGCGCCTTCCCCCGCGAACTCGGCGTCTCGCTCACCCACCACCGCCACCACGTCCGCATCGCCCGCGCCCTGGACCGCCTCGAGGCCGGTGAGCCGAGCCTCGCCGCGCTCGCCACCGACCTCGGCTACGCCGACCAGGCCCACCTCACCCGCACCCTGCGCCACCACCTCGGCCACACGCCGACCGCTGTGCGCCGCCTCCTCGAACCGGCCCGCTGAAGAAGGGGCCCACTGAAGAAGGGGCCCGTCGTGCCGCTACCGCGCCGCCGCGGTGCCCTCGGCGAGGAACGCCAGGAGGAGCGCGGTGATCTCGGCCGGGCGCTCCAGGCCGGGGAGGTGGCCGGCCCAGGGGAGCTCCTGGTGGCGGGCGTCGGGGAGGAGGGTGGGGAGGGTGGCCGCGATGTCGCGGAAGTCCTGGAAGTCGTGGGCGCCGGACACGGCCAGGGTGGGGGCGGTGATCCGGCCGAGGTCGACGTCCTCCCGGTCGGGGCCGACCGTCGCCTCCGACTGGACGTCGAAGGCGTGCCGCTGCATCCGGCGGACGTTCGCCCGGGTCTCCTCGTCGGCCTCCGGGCCGAGCCAGGACTCGACGTTCAGCTCGACGGCCGCGTCGATCTCCCCGGCCTCGATCAGCTCGTCCTCCCGCCCGCCGAAGGCCCGCAGGGTCTCGCTGGGCCGGTGTCCGGGGATGCCGGAGCAGAGCAGGGCCAGCCTGCCGACCGCCTCGGGGCGCAGCGCGGCCGCCGTCAGGGCGATCCGGCCGCCGTAGGAGGCGCCGACCAGGGCGGCGGTCTCGATGCCCAGGTGGTCGAGCAGGGCCAGGACGTCCCCGGTGTCGCTGTACGGGGCGTCCGCGAGCGGTGTGTCGCCGAAGCCGCGGAAGTCGCAGCGGACCACCCGGTGTCCGGCGTCGATCAGGGGCTGCCACTGCGCGTCCCACATCCGCCGGTCGCACACCGAGGAGTGCAACAGCACCACGGCGGGTCCACTGCCTGCTACGTCATGAGAAATGATCATCCGGCGGATAGTAGTGCGTCCGCCCCCGGTACCCAACCGGTTTGGAGCCGCCGCGGCCGCCGGTAAGCGCTTCGCGCCGTCCCCGGGCTCTGGACGGGTGAAGGAGGTGCTCGGAGATGCTCATGGGAGAAACGAAGAGCGATCGGGACGACGGGTTCCAAGCGTTCATCGTCGCGGTCTGGCCCCGACTGGTACGCACGGCGTACCTGCTGGCCGGCGAGCAGTACGCGGCCGAGGACCTGGTGCAGTCGGCCGCCGAGAAGGCCTGCGCGGCCTGGTCGAAGGTGCGCCGCGCCGACGATCCGTACGCCTACGTGCGGCGGATCCTGGTCAACCAGCACGCCCGCCGCTGGCGCCGCCGGGCGCCGGAGCTGCTGGTCGACACGGTGCCGGACGCCGCGCGGACGGAGGACGGCTTCGCCCGCTCCGACCAGCGCGGGGCCCTGCTGGCCGCGCTGGCCACCCTGCCGCCGCGCCAGCGCGAGGCGGTGGTGCTGCGGCACTGGGAGGACCTGAGCGACAGCCAGACCGCGGCGGCCATGGGGTGCTCGGCGGGCGCGGTGCGCAGCCACGCCGCGAAGGGCATCGCACGGCTCCGGCAGGTCACGGCACTGGTGGAACTCAAGGACACGACACACATCGGAGGCGTGGCATGAACCGGGAGCCGGACGGGACGGGGACGGACGTGAACGACGGCGGGGACCTGTGGGTGGGGCTCGGCCTGGCCGAGGCGGCGGCCGGCGCGCGGATCGGCCCGGCGCCGGTGGCGGACATCGTGGCGGGCGGCCGCCGGCTGCGGCACCGCCGCCGTACGGTGGTCGGCGCGGTGGCGCTGGCCTCGGTGGTGGTGCTGGCCGGCGGGGCCCTGGCCCGGCTGGGCCCCGGCCCGGCGAGCGCCCCGGCGACCGGGCCGGCGGGCATCGGCGCCGTGCCGCCCTCGGCGACCGCCGCCCCCTCGGGGACCGCCACGGTGCGCGATCCGCTCACCCCGGTCCGGGTGCTGCTCGGCGAGGGCCGGACCCCGGACGGCAAGCAGTGGCAGCTGTGGGAGGCCCTGTGGCCGGAGGCCCCGGAGGAGCGGGCGTTCGAACAGGCGATGGCGGTGTGGAAGGAGCGCAGCCGGTACGACTCGGCGGTGTCCGAGCCCACGGAGGAGTACGTCCGGCGGTACCGGCAGCCCGACTCCGACGTCGTCAACGTCTACTTCACGGTGGACGGGGTGCGGCAGAGCCATGACTCCGAGGGCACCCAGGCCGCCCCGGGCACGGTCGACCCGCGCAGCCGGACCAGCTTCGGCGGCGGCCTGGTCGGCCACCGGGGCAAGGGCGACACCGTGGCCCCGCTCGACGTGGTGCTGCTCTCGCTCGGCCCGGACGTCGGCCGGGTGGTGGTGACCTGGGCCGACGGCACCTCCACCGAGCCGCAGCCCGTCACCGTGGCCGACTCCCCCATCCGCGCGCTGGTGGTGGCCCGCCCGGGGAAGAAGCGAGCGATCTCCTGGCAGTTCTTCGACCGGGACGGCCACGCGCTCCCGGACGCGGGCGCCAAGTACCTCACGGAGCCCGCCTCCTGAGGCGAGCCCGCCTCCGGGGGCGGACCCGCCTCCCGATCGGCGGCGGCCTCCCGGCGTGAAGCGCGGGCGTGGGCGGCCGGCCGGGCGCACGCCCCCACCCGTCGCCCCCTCCCCCGCCCGTCGCCGCCTCAGCCGAGCAGCAGCCGCGCGGCGGCCGCGGCACCGTCCGTGCGGACGTCGGCGGCGAGGGCGGCGGCCCGCTCGCGGGTGGCGGGGCCGAGCGCCTGGCCGAGGGCGGCGGTGAGGGACTCTGCGGTCGGGGCCGGGCCCTCGTGGGCGACGCCGATGCCCAGCGCCGCCACCCGCGAGGCCCAGTACGGCTGGTCCACCATCTGCGGGACCAGCACCTGGGGCACGCCCGCCCGGGCGGCCGTGGTGGTGGTGCCCGCGCCGCCGTGGTGGACGACGGCGGCGACCCGCGGGAACAGCGCCTGCTGGTTGACCTCGCCGATCGCGAAGCAGTCCCCGGCCCCGTCCACCTCGGCCAGTCGGGCCCAGCCGCGGCCGAGCAGCACCCGCCGGCCCTGCGCCCGGACGGCCTCGACGGCCACCCTGGCGGCACCGGCCGGGTCGCGCAGCGGCATGCTGCCGAAGCCGACGTACACCGGCGCCTCGCCGGCCGCCAGGAAGGCCGACAGCTCGGCGGGCAGCGGGCGGGCGTCCGGCAGGATCCACGCTCCGGTCTGCACGGCCTCCGGCCATCCCGCCCCGGCCGGGACCGTCCACGGGTCGAGCAGCGGGTCGGTGGCCAGCAACGGCCGGTCGGTGAGGACGTGGTCCCGGACGTTGTCGACCCCGGGCAGGCCGACCGCCGCCCGGTGGGTGTTGACCGCCGCGCCGAACAGCGCGTTCATCGCCGCCGCGTCGAGCTCCCACAGCTCCCGAGGGTCCGTCACCTCCGGCGGGTGCGGCCGCATCGGGTACTCGAACGGCCGGTGGCGCGGGGAGGGCAGCACGGTCGGCTGGAGGGCGGCGTACGTGAAGCGGGCGCCCAGCCGCTCGGCCGCCGCCTGGGCGCCGGCCGCCGCCGGGAACAGGCCGGTGGCCACCACCGCGCCGCCCGGCGCGGCCGCCCCGAGCACCGCCGCGTGGAACTGCTCGACCAGCCGGGCCGCGCGCTCGGAGATGCCCGAGGGCGCCGGCGGCGGCCCGCTGACCAGCGAGCGCACCGACTGCCCGACCGGCACCGGCTCCACCCCGGCCTCGGCCAGCCGGGCCGAGAACTCCTCGTCCGGCGGCGCGCACACCCGCACCTCGGCGCCCAGTTCCGTCAGCCGCAGCGCCAACGCGGCCATCGGCTCGACGTCCCCGCGCGACCCGTACGTCGACAACACCACTCGCACGCCCAACTCCCCGGCCTCCCCGGTTCCGTGTCCCTGAGCCGGTGATTCTGCGGCACCACCGGGGCCTTGCGGCAAGGCCCCCCGTGCGCTATACGTTGAGAGTGGCGGGGAGTGGGGACGTCCTCCTACGGAAAAGCCACCTGCCGGACGAAGCTCCTGCCAGAATCACCCCATGCGCGCGATCATCGAGTCCATGGCCGCTCAACTCACCCGTGTGCCAGGCGTGGTGGGGGTGATGCTCGGCGGGAGCCGGGCCCGTGGCGAGGAGCGGCCGGAGTCGGACTGGGACCTCGGGGTGTACTACCGCGGCGTCCTCGACCTGGACGCGCTGCGGGAACTCGCCGGGCCGGAGGTCGAGGTGGCCGGCCCGGGCGGCTGGGGTCCCTGGGTGAACGGCGGGGCGTGGCTCCGGGTCGACGGTGTCGCCGTGGACTGGATCCTGCGGGACCTCGACCGGGTCGGGCAGGTGTGGGCGGACTGCCGGGAGGGCCGTTTCGAGGTGGGGACGCAGGCCGGCCACCCGCTCGGCTTCTGGTCCCCCTGCTACCCGGGCGAGATCGCCCTCGGACAGCAGCTGGCCGACCCCACCGGGGAGTTGGCGCGGCTGAAGCGTCAGACCGCCGACTATCCGGAGCCGCTGCGCGAGGCCCTCACCGCGGCCGTCTGGGAGGCCGGGTTCCTGCTGGAGACGGCCGCGAAGAGTGCCGTGCGCGCCGACGTCCTGCACGTCTCGCTCTGCCTCTCCCGCGCCGTCGGCATCCTCGTCCAGGCCCTGTACGCCCACCACCGGCGCTGGTGCCTCAACGAGAAGGGCGCCCTGGCCGTGGCGGAGCTGCTGCCGGACACGCCGCGGGACTTCGGCGCGGTCGCACGCGGTCTGCTCGCCTCGCCCGGCGGGTCGGCGAACGAGCTGGCGGCCACCGTCGCCCGGGCCCGGGAGCTGACCCGGGAGACGACGGCCGTCCTGGACCGCCGGTCCGCTCAGCCCGGGTAGCAGGAGACGCCCTGCGGGAAACCGCACCGTGCGGTGCTGCGGTTTTCCGCAGGAGGTTCGCCGGAAACCCGCATACCGCCGCTGACCTGCGATTTCTAGCGTGGAGGGCAGAGCCGGGCGCACCAGCGCCGGCCTCCCGACCACCCTGGAGCCCCGCATGCCGCACACCGTCCTCGCCGTCGCCCAACAGCCCGCCGACGGGTTCGCCGGCTGGGCGGCCCACCTGGTGGACACCCTGGGCGGGCCGGGCGCCGGTCTGGCGATCGCGTTGGAGAACCTGTTCCCGCCGCTGCCCAGCGAGGTGATCCTCCCGCTGACGGGCTTCGCCGCCGGCCAGGGCGTGATCAGCCTGGTCTCGGCGCTGACCTGGACCACCCTCGGCTCGGTCGCCGGGGCCGTCGTCCTCTACTGGCTGGGCGCCCTGTTCGGCCGGGAGCGCATGCACGCGATCTGGGCACGACTGCCGCTGGTCAAGGCCTCCGACCTGGAACGCACCGAGGCCTGGTTCGCCCGGCACGGCACGAAGGCGGTGCTGCTCGGCCGGATGGTGCCGATCTTCCGCAGCCTGATCTCCGTCCCGGCCGGCGTCGAGCGGATGCCGCTGCCCGCGTTCGTCATGCTGACCACGATCGGCAGCCTGGTGTGGAACAGCGTGCTGGTGATGGCCGGGTACCTGCTCGGGGACCGCTGGGACTCGGTGGAGACGTACGTCGGCCTGTTCTCCAAGGCGGTCCTGGCCGTGGTCGCGGTCGCCGCGGCCGGGTACGTCGTGCTGCGCTGGCGCGGGCGCAACGGCGCCGCCCAGCACCGCCGCACCCGGTGACCGGCCCCGCGGCGCCCACCGGCCCCGCCGGTCCGGAAGCCCGCACCGCCCCCACCGGCCCGACCGCCCCCACCGCCCCCACCGTCCCGGCCGGCCCCGTAAGCTCGGACCCCGTGCAGGGAAGGGGAACGGACACCGCGTCATGGCCGCGCCGTGCCGCCGGAGTTCTGCTCGGCTGCCCGAGCGCCGCGCTCGCCGCCCTGTACCTGCTCCTCGCGACCGCCGTCCTGGGCCCGTTCCTGCTCTGGCCGCGCACCCGCCCGTACGCGGCGCCGAGCCTGCTGTCCGGGGTGCGCCGGCTGGCCGCCCTGGAACGGGCCCGGCGCCGCGCGTTCTTCGGCGACCGCTTCCCCCGCCACTACCGGGCGGACGACCGCAGACTGCTGCGCTACCTGCTGGTGCGCAGCGGCGGCGGGCTGGTCGCCGGGGTGGTGCTGGGGCTGCTGGTCTTCGGGCTGGCGCTGGCCGTGCTGCTGGTCGGCGGGGTGCTGCGCGGCTCGCTGGGCTGGGAGGAACTGGCGACCCAGGTGCTGCTCGGCGGGGTGCTGCTGTTCCTCGCCGTTCAGGGCCTGTTCTCGCTGGCCGCGCTGGACGCCCGGACGGCCCGGGAGTGCTTCGGGCCGTCCGAGGCGGAGCTGCTGCGCCACCGGATCGCCGAACTCGCCGACAGCCGGGCCGCGGTGGTGCGGGCGGTGGACACCGAGCGACGGCGGATCGAGCGGGACCTGCACGACGGGGTGCAGCAGCGGGTGGTGGCGCTGGCGATGCTGCTGGGCCGGGCGCGGCGCGGGCTGGACCGCCGTCAGGACCCGGAGCGGACGGAGGCCCTGCTGCGCCAGGCGCACCGGGAGGCGCGGGACCTGCTGACGGAGCTGCGCGAGGTGGCCTGGCGGGCGTACCCGTCGGCGCTGGACACCCTGGGGCTGGAGGAGGCGCTGGGCGGGGTGGCCGAGCGCTGCGCCGTCCCGCTGCGGCTGCGCTACGCGGTGGCCGGCCCGCTGCCCGAACCCGTCCGGACCGCCGCCTACTTCGTGGTGTCGGAGTGCGTCACCAACGCCGCCAAGCACTCCGGCGCCTCGGCGGTCTCGGCCCTGGTCGAGCAGGCCGGCACCGTGCTCACGGTGCGGGTCGAGGACGACGGCGGCGGTGGTGCGGACCCGGCGGGCAGCGGCCTGACCGGCCTGCGCGGGCGGGTGGCCGCGCTGGACGGTACCCTCCACGTCCACAGCCCCGCCGGGGGCCCGACCGTCATCACCGCGGAGCTGCCATGCGCGTGACCCTCGCCGAGGACTCGACCCTGCTGCGGGAGGGCCTGGTCCGCCTGCTCGCCGAGGAGGGGCACGAGGTGCTGGCCGCGGTCGGTGACGCGGCGGCGCTGACGGCCGCGGTGGCGGCGCAGCCGCCGGACGTCGTGGTGGTGGACATCCGGATGCCGCCGACCCACACCGACGAGGGGCTGCGGGCGGCGGTGGAGATCCGCGAGCGGTGGCCGGACGTCGGGGTCCTGGTGCTCTCCCAGCACATCGAACGCGGTTACGCGGCCCGGCTGTTGGACTCGGGCGCGGAGCGGATCGGCTACCTGCTGAAGGACCGGGTGGCCGAGGTCGAGGAGTTCCTGGACGCCCTGGTGCGGATCGCGGCGGGCGGGGCGGTGATCGACCCGGAGGTGGTGCGCCGGCTGGTGGTGCGCACCACCCGCACCGACCCGCTGGCCCGGCTCACCCCGCGCGAGCGCGGCGTCCTGGAGGCGCTCGCCCAGGGCTGGACCAACGCCGCGATCGCGCAGCGGCTGCACATCTCGCGGAGCGCGGTGGAGAAGAACCTCAACGCCGTCTTCGACAAGCTGGACCTGCCCCGCACCACCGACCACAACCGCCGCATCCTGGCCGTCGTGCACTACCTCGGCGCGTAGCCGGCCGCCGCTCCGCCGTCCCGGCCGGCGGCGTTGCCCGGCCCGAGGGTGAGGACGTGGTCGGCGAGCGGCAGGAAGGCCGGGTCGTGGGTGATCAGCAGGGTGGTGCGCCCGGCCATCAGGCGGCGCAGCGCGGGGACGAGTTGCTCGACGGTGTGCGGGTCCAGGCCGCTGGTGGGTTCGTCCAGGACCAGGACGGGGGTGTCGCGCAGGAAGGCGCGGGCGATGGCGACGCGCCGGCTCTGGCCGCCGGAGAGCTGGAAGCCGTCGGCGCCGATCACCGTGCGGTAGCCGTCCGGGAGCGCGGTGACGAAGTCGTGGGCGCCGGCGTTGCGGGCGGCGCGTTCGATGTCGGCGGGTGGGGCGTCGGGGCGGCCGTAGGCGATGTTGTCGGCGATGGTGGCGTGGAACAGCGGGGCCTGCTGGGGCAGCAGCGTGACCGCCCGGCGCAGTGAGGCGAGGGTGAGGTCGCGCAGGTCCTGCCCGTCGAGGCGGACGGTGCCCGCCTGGGGGTCGAGGAAGCGGACGAGGAGCTTGGCGAGGGTGGACTTGCCGCTGCCGCTGGGCCCGAGGACGGCGAGGGTCTCGCCGGGACGCAGGTCGAGGTCCAGGTCTGCGAGGACGGGCGGCCCGCGGGTTCCGGTGGCGCCCGGGTAGCCGGCGCGCACGCCCTGGAGGGTGATCCGGCCGCGGACCGGGCCGGTGTCCCGAGCGGTGGGGCGCTCGGGCACCGGGCTGGTGAGGTCGTGCAGTTCCAGGACGCGTTCGCCGGAGGCGCAGGCCGTTCCGGCCAGCGGGACGAGGGCGGCGAGCTGTTGGGCGGGCTCGAACAGCTGGGCCATGAAGGCGGCGAAGGCGAGCAGGCCGCCGAGGCTGAGCCGCCCGTGGATGACTTCCAGCGCGCCGACGCCCACCACGGCGAGCCCGGCCAGCAGTTGCAGGACTCCGAGGAAGGGCTGGTAGAGGTCGGCGACCCGGGCGGCGGAGAGTTCGGCGTCGAGCAGGGCCTTGCCCTCCCGGTGGACCCGTTCGACCTCACGGCTCTCCTGGCCGCAGGTCCGGGCGACGGTGGCGTTGCGCAGGGATTCCTCCAGCAGCGCGGTGACCCCGCCCGCACGGCGCTGGACCTGCCGTTCCCGGCGCCGGATGCGGCGCCCGAACAGGCTGGTGGAGAGGACGAACAGCGGGGCGGCGAGCAGCGCGGCCAGGGTGAGCGGCCAGCTCAGGTAGAAGGCGGCCCCGGTGAACAGCAGCAGGCTGACCGCGGCGACCGCGCCCTCGACCAGCCCGCTGGCCACCATCTGCTCGATCTCGGCGATGTCGAAGGTCAGCCGGGCCACCAGGTCGCCGCGCCAGCGGGCCTCCAGGGTGTCGGGGGGCAGGGTGTGCAGGTGGGCGAGGGTGTCGGTGCGCAGCCGCAGCATGTAGCGCTCGGCGGTCCTGGTGCTGGTGTAGGTGCCGGCGAAGGTGAGGAGCGCGGCGGCGACGGACGCGCCGAGCATGAGGGCGGCGAGCGGCCAGAAGTCGGCGAAGCGCCGGGGGACGAGGACGTCGTCGATCAGGTCCTTGAACAGCCAGACGGAGACGACCTCGCCGAAGGCTCCGAGCACGAGCAGGACCGCGCTCACCGGGAGCCAGCGCGCGTCGGGGCGGACCCAGGGCCAGAACCGGCGGACCAGTTCCCGCAGCGGGACGACGGGCGGGTCCGGCACCGGCCCCTGGTCGTCGTTCTCGTCCGCCGCCCGGTCGCCCGGGGGCGTCACATCGCGCATGGCCACGACCCGTTGTTCTCGGGGACGTCGTTCCGGGGTCCGGGAGCGACGCTTCGGGGCCCGGGCCCGCCGTGCCGGAGTGGCGATGCGTCACCCTCCGTGCGGCGGCGGTGACGACCCCAGGGTGAGGGGCCGGCGGTGG
Organism: Kitasatospora sp. NPDC002543; assembly: GCF_053594915.1. Classification (NCBI taxonomy): domain Bacteria; kingdom Bacillati; phylum Actinomycetota; class Actinomycetes; order Kitasatosporales; family Streptomycetaceae; genus Kitasatospora; species Kitasatospora sp. NPDC002543. The sequence goes on from NZ_JBSFWR010000008.1 coordinate 105,545, forward strand.
CACCGCCGACCCCTGTGATGGCACTAGTCGGGACTGCCGTGCGCAGTCCTGGATATCACCGTCACCACATGCCGAAACGACGACGGTGGTGTCCACGGCGGTTGCGGCCACGGCCCCGGTCACGGTCGCGCCCGTAACCACGGTCCCTGTCTCCTCGACGGCCGAAGTAACTCATCACGGCTTCTCTCTGTTGTCGCGTCGGCACTCCGTGTGCCCGTCGCGACCTGCGCCGGTGGCGTGGTCGCGGGACCCGGAGGCCGTTGCCCGTGGTCGCACCGTTCCGGTGGCCTGTCGGCGACGCCCGGTCCGGTTCGCCCCACTCCTCCAGTATCCGCCCACCGAGCGTGTTCGCAGCTTCGGAGCGGGTCGGACTTCGCGACTACTCGTCCGTCACCGTGGAGGGTGCGCCGCTCGTCACGTTCAGCAACTCCCGGTAGGTCATCGGCACGACGGTGTGGGGGTGTCCGGCGGCGGCCCAGAGCACCTCGTACGCCTCGAGTGCCGTGTCGACGACGGTGCGCAGCCTGGCCGGGTGGCCGGTCGGGGCGACGCCGCCGATGGCCTGGCCGGTGGCCTCGCGGACCTGGGCGGCGGTGGCGCGTTCGATCGGGCCGGTGCCCAACTGCCGTGCCAGGTGGGCGGTGTCGACGCGGTGGGCGCCGCTGGTCATCACCAGCAGGGGCGCTCCGTCACAGATGAACACCAGGCTGTTCGCGATGGCGCCGACCTCGCAGCCGAGTGCTGCGGCGGCCTCGGCGGCGGTGCGGGCGGAGTCGGGCAGGACGCGGATCTCGCCCGGGACGCCGGCTGCCGCCAGCGCCTCGGCGACGGCCTGACTGCGGGTGGGGAGGGAGGAGTTCATCGGCCCATCATGCCTTCCGCGTCCGGGGCTCCGGTGCCGGTTTTCCGGCTCCGGCCCCCGCTCCGGACATCCGGGCCGGGGACCCGGGGGCGCGCCCGAGGGCGCTCAGCACCGCCCGTACGCCGGCGGTGAGCACGGAGGCGTCCCGTCCGACGCCCCACACCGGGCCGGCGCCGCCGACCCGCGCCTCCACGTAGGCGACCGCGTCCCGTCCGGGGCCCACCGCGTGCTCGCTGAAGGAGAGGATCTCCGCTCCCACGGCGTCGGCGACCGCGTCCAGCGGCCCGGCGCCGCTGCCCCGGCGGCCGTCCACCTCGGCCCAGTCGTCGCCGACCCGCCACCGCCGGTCGCCGCCCGCGTCCAGGTACTCGGCCCGGAACAGTCCGTACAGCTCGGCCGCGGTCATCTCCCGCCCGCTGTCGTCGGTGGCCTCCTGCACCACCCGCGCGAACTCGATCTGCAGCCGCCGGGGCAGTTCCAGTCCCTCCCCGGTCTGCAGCAGGTGGGCGATGCCGCCCTTGCCCGACTGGCTGTTGACCCGGATCACCGCCTCGTAGCCCCGGCCCAGGTCGGCCGGGTCGATCGGCAGGTACGGCACCGTCCAGGGCGCCTCCCGCTCCGGGACGCCGAGCCGGGCGGCGGTCTCGGCGTGCCGGGCGAGGCCCTTGCGGATGGCGTCCTGGTGGGTGCCGGAGAAGGCGGTGTGCACCAGGTCCCCGGCGTACGGGTGCCGTTCGTGGACGGGCAGCCGGTTGCAGTGCTCGACGGTGCGCCGGATCCCGTCGATGTCGGAGAGGTCCAGCATCGGGTCGACGCCCTGGGTGTGCAGGTTGAGCGCCAGGGTCACCAGGTCGACGTTGCCGGTCCGCTCGCCGTTGCCGAACAGGCAGCCCTCGACCCGTTGGGCACCGGCGAGGACGGCGAGTTCCGCGCAGGCGACACCGGTGCCGCGGTCGTTGTGCGGGTGGACGGAGAGGACGACCGCCTCGCGCCGTTCCAGGTGGCGGTCCATGTACTCGATCTGGTCGGCGTACACGTTGGGGGTGGCGATCTCGACGGTGGCCGGCAGGTTGTGGACGACGGGCCGCTCGGGGCTCGCGTCCCAGAGCCGGGTCAGGCCGTTGCACACCTCCAGCACGTAGTCCGGCTCGGTCAGGTTGAACACCTCGGGCGAGAACTGGAAGCGCAGGCCGTCCCGGCCCCGCCCGAGCCGGGCCATCAGCGTCGCGGCCTCGGTGATCAGCGCCCGCAGCTCGGCGCGCTCCTTGCCGAGGACCACGTCCCGCCACTGCGGCGCGGTCGCGGTGTAGAGGTGGACGACCACCCGGGGCAGGCCCGCGACGGCCTCGAAGGTGCGCTCGATCAGGTCGGCCCGGGCCGCGGTGAAGACCACCACGGTGACGTCCTCGGGGACGGCCCCGGGGGTGGTGGCCAGTCGGCGGACGAAGTCGAAGTCAGTGCGGCTGGCGGAGGGGTAGCCGACCTCGATCTCCTTGAAGCCCATGGCCAGGAACAGGTCGAACATCCGTTGCTTGCGCGCCGGGTCCATCGGCTCGGCCAGGGCCTGGTTGCCGTCGCGCAGGTCGACGGGCACCCACAGCGGCGCCCGTTCGATCCGCCGGCCGGGCCAGCGGCGCAGCAGGGCGGGCACGTGCACCCGCTCGTGGGCGGGGCGGTAGCGGTGGGAGGGCATGGCGCCGCCGCGCTGGGGATTCCAGGCGGGGGCGGAGGCCGGGACGGGCCCGGCGGGGGTGTGCAGGGTGGTCGGGAAGCGTACGGGCGATCGCATGGGCGGTCCTCGTCGACGGGTTCCGGAGACCGGCAGGGCGGCGCCCCGCAGCGGGGTGCCGGTCCGGTCACGCCCCGCTGCGGCCGCCGAGAAGAAGGCCTCCCACGGGAAGCGTCCATGGCTGCATGCCGGGTAGACTAACCACGACCAAGTCCTCAGACAACCCGACAGGTGAACCCGATGGCCGTGCTCCGCCCCTCCCCGCTCGCCGAACAGGCCGCCGCACTGCTGGAGGAGCGGATCCGGAGCGGCGGGTGGCCGGTGGGCGGGAAGCTGCCGGGCGAGGTGGCGCTCGCGGCGGAGCTGGGCGTCGGACGCTCGACCGTCCGGGAGGCGCTGCGCACCCTCGCGGCGGCCGGAATGGTGCAGAGCCGCCAGGGCTCCGGGGTGTTCGTCACCGCCGACCGGCCCACCGGGGACTGGGCCGCCCGGCTGCGCCGCGCCGAGCTGGCCCACGTCTACGAGGTGCGGACGGTGGTCGAGGTGCAGGCGGCCCGGCTGGCGGCCGCCCGCCGCACCGAGGCGGACCTCGCCGCGCTGGACGCCGCGCTCGCGGCCCGCCGGGCGGCGGGCGGGGCGGACGACACGGTCTTCGTGGAGGCCGACATCGCGCTGCACACCGCCGTGGTGGCGGCCGCGCACAATCCCGTCCTGGATGACCTCTTCGCCCAGTTCGCCCCGGTTCTGCGCGAGCAACTGGTCGCCCTGGTGGGCCTGTTCGGGCTGCGCACGGAGGACCCGGGCCACGGCTACGACGCGCACGCGAACCTCGTCCGGGCGCTGCGCGACGGCGATCCGGAGACGGCCGGACGGGTGCTGACGGAGGAGCTGGAGGCCACCCGGTCACGCCTGCTGACGCCCTGAAACCGGCCCCCGGCGAGGCATCACACAGTTTTCACACCCCGGACATCCGTCGGCCGGGCGACTCGTGGACACTGTGTCGGGCGAGCCCGGAACCGCCTGCTCCGCATACATACGGTCAACGGTTGAATGACATTGTGTCCACCGCGTGCGCAAGCGCGGCCCAGGCGGCGAACGGGTTTTCACTCCAATCACACGATATGACTAGTATCGCTTCGTCAAAAACCCGTGCCCCGGACGGCCCGCCCCCTCACCGGCCGGCCCGCCAGCCCCAAGGAGTCAGCTCTGCGCGCGCGTGCGAATCGGCGACCCCCGACGCCGAAGGGCCCCCGCAGGCGTCCACGCCTGTCCCTGCGGACGGCGCTGCTCGTCCTGGCCGTCGTCCCCAGCATCGCCCTGGTCGCCCTCTGGGCCGTGACCAGTGGCGAGACCATCGCCGACTTCCAGCGACTGGCCGACCAGGCCACCATCGCCCAGAAGGCCGGCCAGCCGTCCAACATCGTCTACTACAACCTCCAGGAGGAGCGTCGGCTCAGCGCCGAGGCGCTCGCCCGGCCCGGTGCCAACACCGACCAGCTGCGCCACCAGCGCCAGCTGACCGACGACGCCGTCCGCCAGTTCCAGACCCTCTCCGGGGAGACCGCCGACAGCGCCCCGGCCGAGATCCGCACGGCCGTCGTCGAGGCCCGCCAGGCCATGGGCAAGCTGGCCGAGCAGCGGGCCGCCGTCGACCGCGGCACCACCGACCAGCAGAGCGTCTTCACCTACTACACCGACCTGATCAGCGTCGACCTGCGGCTGTTCACCGCGCTCAGCCGGGTCGACACCGGTGAGGTCACCTGGCTGTCCAAGACCCTGGTCAACTCCTTCTGGGCCAAGGAGATGCTCTCCCGCGAGGACGCCGTCCTGGCCCGCGGCTGGCCCACCGGGCGGCTGTCGGCCACCGACTACCAGCAGGTCCAGCAGCTGATCGGCGCCCAGGACCACCTGCTCAACGTGCAGGTCCTGCCGTACATCCCGGACGGCGAGGCACCGGCCTGGCAGGAGCTGGTCAACAGCTCGGCCTGGCAGGGCAAGGCCGCCGTCGAGCAGGCGCTGCTCAAGCCCACCGCCGCCGACGCCAACGGCACCGTCAAGATCCCGGCCACCCAGGAGCAGTGGCGCCAGGCCCTCGACGGGCTCAACCCGCCGCTGGTCAAGGCGATCGAGGACCGCACCAACGGCATCATCGAGGTCGCCAAGGGCGCCATCCTCGGCATGCTCACCCGCGTGGTGCTGACCACCGTCATCGGCCTGATCACGGTCGTCGCGGTCGTCATCGCCTCCTGGCGGCTCAGCCGCTCGCTGCGCCGCCGCATCAAGGACCTGCACACCCAGGCCGAGGAGATGCGGCGCACCCTGCCCGAGGTGGTCGAGCGCCTGGGCCGCGGCGAGCAGGTGGACGTCGAGGCCGAGACCCGCACCATCACCGCCGGCCGGCACGGCGGCGGCACCGACGAGCTGGCCCGGCTCGGCCAGGCGCTCAACCTGGCCCGCTCCGCCGCCCTGGAGTCCGCCGTCGGCCAGGCCGAGCAGCACCGCGGCTTCGAGCGGCTGCTGCAGCGCATCGCCCGCCGCACCCAGCTGCTGATCGGCCGCCAGCTGCGCAAGCTGGACGAGCTGGAGCGCAAGCACGACGACCCGGAGGTCCTGGAGGGCCTCTTCGACCTCGACCACCTCACCGCCCGTCTGCGCCGCTACGAGGAGAACCTCGTCATCATGGCCGGCGGCCAGCCGCAGCGGCGCTGGCGCAAGCCCGTCCCGCTGCTGGACGTGCTGCGCGCCGCGCAGGGCGAGGTGCAGGACTACCGCCGGATCTCGATCGACATCGAAGGCGACCCGTGGCTGTCCGAGCGGGCCGTCGGCCCGGTCGCGCACGTGCTCGCCGAGCTGATGGAGAACGCCACCACCTTCTCCAAGCCGCCCACGCCGGTCGAGGTGCGCGCCGCCGTGGTCGGCCGCGGGCTCGCGATCGAGATCGAGGACCGGGGCCTCGGCATGGACCCGGAACAGTACGACGCCGCCAACGAGCTGATGAGCCGCCCGCCGCGCACCGACGTGCTGGCCCGGGCCGACGACATCCGCCTCGGCTTCCACGTGGTCTCCCGGCTGGCCGCCCTGCACGGGCTGCGGATCGAGTTCCGCCCGTCCGCCTTCGGCGGCACCCGGGCCGTCGTGCTCGTCCCGGACGAGCTGGTCCTGGAGGGCGACACCGGGCTGCCGGGCGGCGGCGGCACGGCCACCGAGCCGATCCCGCTGGTGCGCCGCTCCCGCCGGGCCGTGCGCTCGGCCTCCGACGAGGCGCTCGCCCAGGCGCCGGCCGGCCCGCCGGTCGCCCCGGTGGACGCCTTCACCCAGGGCGACTTCGCCCCGCGGGCCGCACCCGTTCCGCTGCCGTTCCCGGAGCCGGAGCCCGCTCCGACGCCGCTGCCGGTCCGGACGCCGCTGCGGCTGCCCTCGGCGGACGCAGGGGCGGCCGAAGGGCCGGAGGCCACGCTCCAGGACGTCCCGGTGCCGCCGCTGCCGTTCCCGGCGGAGCCGGCCCACCAGCCGGAGCAGGCGTACCCGACCGGGCAGCCGTACCCGGCCGACCCGGCCGGGCAGGCGTACCCGACCGGGCAGCCCTTCGGCGAACAGCCCTTCGGCGAGCAGCCGCCCCAGGGCGCTGAACCATCGTACGGCCCGCAGCCGTCCTACGGGGTGGAGCAGCCCTTCCCGGCCGCCCAGCAGCCCTTCCAGCCGGAGCAGCCGATCGAACACAGCTCCCCGGCCGACCCGGCGCCCGCCCAGGGCACCCCGGCCTACCCGGACATCGCCTACGCGCGGGTCACCGAGGCCGAGGCGCCGTACGCCGACGAGCAGTACCGCCCGGCCGACCACTACCGGCTGGCCGAGCGGCGCCGACGCCGCGAGTACCGGACCTCGGTGCCGTTCAGCCCGGCCGAGGGCAGCCAGGCCCCGTTGCCGCAACGCGTCCGGCAGGCCAGCCTGGCGGCCGAGCTGCGGGTCCCCCCGCCGGCCCAGCCGCAGTGGGTCGAGCGGCCCGCCGAGGACACCACGCCCGCGGGCCCGTTCGAGCGGACCGAGCGCCCGGTGCGGCGCTCGGGGGCGGCGATCGGCGCCTTCCAGCGCCAGTCCCGCGCCGCCCGGGCCCAGGACAGCGGCGAGCACCCGCTGCCCACCGCCCCGCCGGGCCCCTCCCCCACCCCCGCCGGCCCCGCGGACCCCGCGCCCGACCCGTCTCCCTGGGCCCTTCCGGCCGCGGACTCCCGAACCACACGAACGGATGACCAGTGATGAACCGAACGATCGCCACCCACCAGGACCTGGACTGGCTGCTGGACGGACTCGTCGATTCCGTGCCCGGGACCAGGAACGCCGTCCTGCTGTCCGACGACGGCCTCGTGGTCAGCCACTCCCGCACCATCGAGCGGGCCGACGCCGAGCGCCTGGCCGCCGTCGCCACCGGCCAGCAGAGCCTGGCCCGCGGGGTCGGCGCGCTGTTCGACGGCGGCCCGGTGCACCAGGTGATCGTCGAGCTCGCCGAGTGCTGGCTGTTCATCATCGCCGCCGCGAAGGGCACCCACCTGGCCGTGGTCGCCTCCCAGGAGGTGGACGCCGAGGTGATGTCCGTCGCGATGCACACCCTGGTGCAGCAGGTCGGCCAGAAGCTCACCACCCCGGCCCGCGGCGAGGACGTCCCCGGCGCGCCCGCCGCCCCGGCCTCCTTCGACGCCTTCGCCGCCAGGAACCGGGGCTGACCCGGGTGGAACCGTACGGGAACGACGCCTGGGGGGACGGCCTCGACGACGGCCGGCAGGCCGGCCCGCAGTCCGGACCGGTCACCGGTCCGGCCGACGGTCCGCGGCCCGACACGGCCCCGGGCCCCCGGTCCGGCCCGCAGGCCGGCCGGGACGACGCCTGGCGACGCGGCGCGGTGCCGCACTGGAGCGAGCTGGAGGACGACGCGGAGGACGAGACGGGCAGCATGGTGCGCCCGTACACGATCACCCGCGGCCGGACCGCGCCCGAACGCGACGACCTCACCCTCATCACCGTGCTCACCACGGTCGAGGAGGAGGCCGACGCGGCCCTGGCGCGGGGCAGCCGCGCCGGTGCTCGCGGCCTCCAGCCCGAGCACCGGCTGATCCTCGAATTCTGTCGGCGCCCGATCGCCGTCGCCGAGGTGTCGGCGGGCCTGGACCTCCCGGTCTCGGTCACCAAGATCCTGCTGGGCGACCTGGTCGCCCAGGGCCTGCTGAAGGCCCGGGCGCCGCTCTCGGTGGCCCGGGCCGCCGGGGGCGTGGACCTCGGCCTGCTCACGGCCGTACGCGAAGGACTCCGGAGACTCTGAACATGGCAACACCCCACTCCGCCATCGACGCCCCCGCCGCCCCGGCCGCCGTCAAGATCCTGATCGCCGGCGGCTTCGGCGTGGGCAAGACCACCCTGGTCGGCTCGGTCAGCGAGGTCACCCCGCTGCGCACCGAGGAGTACCTGACCCGGGCCAGCGTCGGCGTCGACGACCTGGCCGGCGTCGACCAGAAGACCACCACCACCGTCGCACTCGACTTCGGCCGGATCACGGTCAGCCCCGAGCTGGTCGTCTACCTGTTCGGCACGCCCGGCCAGGAACGCTTCTGGTTCATGTGGAACGACCTGGTCAACGGCGCCCTCGGCGGGATCGTCATCGCCGACACCCGCCGGCTGGAGACCAGCTTCGCCTCCATCGACTTCTTCGAGAGCCGGGGCATCCCGTTCGTGGTCGCGATCAACTGCTTCCACAACACCAACACCCGCACCCCCGACGAGATCCGGGCCGCCCTCGACCTCGACCCGCAGGTCCCCATGCTGCTCGGCGACGTGCGCGAACGCGCCTTCGGACGGGACCTGCTGCTCGCCCTGGTCGACCACCTGATGGACCTCGCCGCCGCACCCGCCCGCTGACCCGGCTCCGGCCGGACCGACTCCGGCCGGACACCGCGCCCGTCGCCGGACCGACTCCCGCCGCACCGGCTCCCGGCCGGACACCGGACACCCCGTGAACTTCCCTTCGGAGCACCCCTCATGACCAGACCCCTGCGCGTCCTCGTCAACGGCGGCGGCATCGGCGGCCTCACCTTCGCCACCGCCCTCGCCCAGCGCGGCCACCAGGTCGACGTCGCCGAGCTGCGCGAGCAGCCGGAGGCCCTCGGCGTCGGCATCATCCAGCCCTCCAACGCCCTGCACGTGATGCGCGAGATCGGCGTCCTGGAGGACTGCCTGTCCGTCGGCTTCGCATGGGAGGTGCTGACCATCTGCGACCCGGCCGGCACCACCCTCGCGCGGATCCCGCAGCCCCGGATGGGCGACGCCCCCGCCAACAACGGCATACCGCGCCCGGCGCTGGCCCGCGTCCTCGCCGACGCCGCCGCGAAGGCGGGCGTCACCGTCCGCTTCGGCACCACCGTCGACACCCTGGCCGAGGACGCCGACGGCGTCGACGCCACCCTGAGCGACGGGCACGCCGGCCGCTACGACCTGGTCGTCGGATTCGACGGAATCGGCTCGCCACTGCGCCGCCGCCTGTACGGCGACAGGTACCTCCCCGAGTACACCGGCTTCGCCAACTGGCGTGTCACGCTGCCGCGTTCGCCCGAGGTGCAGGGCGTGGTGATGTCCTCCGGCAACCTCCGGGCCAAGGCGCTGCTCACCCCCATCAGCGCGGAGCACATGTACCTGGGATCGGTCTTCGCCGAGGCCGAGGACTTCCGCCCGGACCCGGAGCGCGCCCACGAGCAGCTGCGCGAGCGGCTGGCCGGCTTCGGCGGGCCGATCGCCGAGGCCCTGGAGCTGATCACCGACCCGGCCGCCGTGGTCTACTCGCGGATCTCCCAGGTCACCGTCGAGGAGCCGTGGCACGTCGGCCGGATCGTCCTGGCCGGCGACGCCGCCCACGCCTCCACCCCGCACCTCGCCCAGGGCGCCGCGATGGCCGTCGAGGACGCCCTCGTGCTGGCCCTGTGCCTGGACGGAGCCGACTCCGTCCCCGCCGCGCTCGCCGCCTGGGAGGAGCGCCGCCGCCCGCGCGCCCTGTGGGTCCAGGCACTGTCACGGGCCGTCCTCAAGCAGGAGACGGGCACCGCGACCACGCCGGAGGAGGACGAGCTGCTCAAGGTCGGCATCCCCGGCGCGGCGCACGTCCTCGTGCGGCCGTACTGACGGCTCCCGCTCCGCCCGCCGGCCCGGCGGGGGCCCGCCGACCGACTCCGGCCGGCGGGCCCCCGCGGTGCTCCTCACCAGCGGCCGGCCAGCTGCAGGATCCGGTACCCGAGCCACCCCGGCAGGACCAGCGCGACGGCCAGCGCCGCCAGCGCCAGGTCCGCCCTGCTGGTGGCCAGCCGCGCCCGCCAGGCCATCGCCCGCTGCCGCCTCCCGGTGGCCGCCAGCGCCGCGTGGATGGTGTGGGCCAGGTGCACCGTCGGCGTCCGCCAGGAGGAGAGGCCGGACCAGGCCATCCAGGCCGTCGGCTCGGTGCGCTCCTTCACCGGGAACACCCGGGGGGTCCAGCGGCCGTCGAAGGCGATGACCGCGCCGATCCAGTACCCGCCCGCGACCATCTCCCGGGGCAGCAGCGGGGTGGGGAGGCTCTCGTTCACCTGACCGACCAGCTGCGGCAGGCCGCGCGGGGCGAGCAGGAGCAGCTTCGCCGGCGGCTGGGTGGCCCGGGCCTCCCCGATCTCCCAGCGCAGCCCCTCCCCCGGCCCGAGGCGCAGCACGATCAGCTGGGACAGGTCCATCAGCCGGCGCACGGTGCCCTGCCAGTCGTCGAGCGGCAGGTAGAACCGGGCCGCGCCGAGCAGCGGCAGGGTCTCCCCCGGCCGTCCCACCGCGATCACGGGGCCGACGGCGCCCAGCGCGGCGGCGAACTGCACCTCCCGCGTGCGGAGGTCGGCCCCCTCCCGGGCGGCGGCCTCGTCGTCGTCGAAGCTGCGCAGGTAGAGCACCGGCCTGCGGCCGTCCCGCAGAAGGGCCTGGGCGGCCCCGGGCGCGGTGTACGGACGGGTGCGGCGCAGGATCAGCAGGCCCGCCGCGGCGGCCGCCGAGCCGCCGGCCAGCAGCAGGAGCGACTCCCGCGGCGGGAGCACGTCGCTCTGCTCCGCCACGGCCACGGCGATCGATCCGCCCCCGCACAGGACGCCGCCGGCGGCGTTGGCGACCCGCACGGCCCGCCGCCAGCGCGGCGGCCGGGTGCCGTACCGGTTGACGAGCGCGACGATCTCGGCGACCCCGGCGCGGCGGCGGTGCCGCAGCCACAGGGCGGGCCCGAGCAGGGCCAGGGCGACCGCCCCGCACCACAGCGCCCCCACCCTGCTCCCGTGCACCTGCCGGCCCAGCCCCACGTTGACCAGCAGGTGCAGTGCCGCGTAGGACGCGGCCGCCGCGAGCGCCGTGATCCACCGGGCGAACGTCCGGAGCCGGGACGACATGTCGGTCCACCCCCTGGCCTCCGCGCAACCGTTTGAACAGGATCCTTCAATCCGATACCGCAACTGACCGGATGTCATGCGTGTGCGACCGTTGCCGGTTCCGAGGCGCGCGCCCCCGGCGGGCGGTCTTGTGCCCGCGCCCGGTCGCGGTGGAGGCTGGCGGCCGTCCCGATCGGTCGACGCCCTGGAGGTCCGGTGCCGTCCCTGTTCCGCATGCTCGACCTGCACGAGACCGTGGAGCGCGAACGGCAGCACCCGGGCGGGCGACTGTTCGTCTCCGACTACAACGGCGGCCACCCCTTCGTCGCCGACTACCTCGGCCCGCTCGCCGACACCCCGCCGTACCTGCTCGGCGACGTCACCCGGTACTCGGCGATCGACGAGGACCACGCGCTGCGGACCAAGATCGCCCGGTTCCACAGCGCCTACGACGAGGTGGAGCACGGGCCGGGGCAGGTGATCCCGGCGGGCGGCTCCAGCAGCCTGCTCGGCACCTTCTGCACCTGGCTGCACCTGAACGGCGTGCGGCGCGTCCACTACCTGCCGCCGGTCTACTACAAGTTCGCCTACTTCTTCCGGCAGTTCGGCGTCGAACCGGTCCGGGTGAGCGAGCTGCACGCCCGACAGCCGGGATTCGCACCGGAGTTGCCCGAGGAGCGGACGGTCCTCCTGCTCACCGATCCGCTCTGGTACGCCGGGCAGCCCGTCCCGGCCGAGGTGATCGAACGGATCGGCGCGTGGCAACGGGCCACCGGGTCACTGGTGTTCGTGGACGGCACCTTCCAGTACCTGCGCTGGGACGGCGGCCGGCGCGAGGAGAGCACCACCCTGCCGGCCGACCTCACGGTGCGGCTGGTGTGCCCCACCAAGTACCTGTCCATCCACGGCTACCGCTGCGCCCACCTGCTCGTCCCCGAGCGGCTGCGCGAGCCGCTCGCCGACCTCCACATCAACCTGCACGGGGACGTCACGCTCGCCGACCGGCTGTTCGCCCACCGCGCCGCCGACCTGATGCTCGACGGGGAGGGCAACCGGCGGCTGGTCGAGCACATCCGGGCCAACCACCGGCGGATCCTCCACAGCGGCGCACTGCGGGCCTCCGCGCCGGTGGACACCGGGTTCTTCCTGTTCGCCCGGGTCGCCGCCCCGGCCGACCGGCTGCTCGCGCTCGACGAGCGGCACTTCGAACTCACCGGCCACGAGGGGTTCGTACGGATCAACCTGCTGAACGAGGCGGCGCTGGACGGGCTGACGGCACTCAACCGGCCGACGGTGCCGGGCGGGCTGCCGGCGCCGGCCGGCTGATCTGGTCGCGGCGGTCCCACACGGCCTTGGAGATCCGGGCGAGCAGCCGGGCCGCCGGATCGGTGCGGTCCGTGCCGTCGGCGAGCGGGCCGGTGTAGCAGACGGCGATCAGATACGGCGGGCAGTCGGCCGACTGGACCAGGCCGACGCCGAGCCGGGTGCCGGGGAACCAGCCGTTCTTGAAGGCGATCCGGGTGTTGGCGGGCAGGCCGGCGGCCAGGTCCACCCGGAACTCGTTGCACTCGAGGAGGGCGAGGAGTTCGGGCTCCTCGGCGAGCGAGCGCAGCAGCCGGACCAGGTCGCGGGCGCTCACCCGGTTGTGCACGCCCTGGGCGCGCGCCGCGTAGTCCTCGATCCCGCGCGGGGTGGAGCTGTGGGTGGCGCCGGCCCGGCGCCACACCTCGGTGACGGCCTGCTGGGTGGTGCGGGCCAGGCAGAGGTTGGTGGCCAGGTTGGAGGAGTGGGTGATCATCCGCTCGGCCAGCAACCGGAGCGGCACGTGGGTGCCGAGCAGTTCCCAGGGCAGCGGGTCGCTGTCCCAGTCCGGGTCGTTGCCGAACTCGCCGCCGACCACGGACTCGAAGCGGTTCACCACCGGCACTTCGGCGTCGAGGTTCACCCCGCCGCGGCACAGCGCGGCGAGCACCGCGACCTTCATCGTGCTGGCGGCGTCGTGAAGTTCGTCCGGGTTGTGGACGAACACCGGCTCCGCTTTTCCCGCCCAGGGGGCCACCACCACAGAGAGCATGGAGGAAGGGTAGGGGAGGCCGGGCCCGGAGCTCGACGGTTGCGCCGTACGACACGGGCCCGTCGCCGCCGTGACCGTCCGTCAGCTGCCGTCAACTGCCGGGCTGCGCTCCTTCGGGCTTCCGCAGCAGCCACTGGCCGGCCGTGCGGCGCGGCTGCCGCACGACCACGCGGCCGTGGCGCTTCGTGCCGACCAGCTCCACCCGCAGCACGACCGGCACGCCGGAGTCCGCCGCCCGCCGGTCGCTGACCCTGGCGAACTCCAGGGCCAGACCGTCGGTGTCGACCACGATGCCCGGACCGGCGATCAGCGTCAGGGTCTTGCCCTCCATGCCCAGGTCGATCCGCAGGGTGTCCTGGGTGATCACGGCCCGGGTGAAGTCGAGCGTCACGTCGCACCACTCCGTGAAGAGCTCCAGCCGGCGCGGCACCACCCAGCGCCCCTCCCGCCGGACCGGGCTCCACCGCTGGTCGATCCGCAGGACGTCCTTGACCTCCGCCACCACGCCGTCGGCGGAGACCGACACGGCCGGCAGGTCGGCGGTGAGCGCGGCCAGCTCACCGAACGTCCGGGCCGACAGGGCGGCCTCCAGGCGCTCGTCCAGCTCCTCCGCCGTCAGCCGGCCGTCGCCCGCCGAGATCCGCAGCAGCTCGGCCACCCGGTCCCGGTCCGCGTGCGAGGCCCGCAGCCCGGGCTCCGGGCTGAGGCCGGAGCTGCTCCCGGCGGGCACGATCTCTCCCGGCATGCTTCCCGTCCTGAGTCCGACGATGGGATCCGCGCGGCGGGTCGGCGGCGCGGACACCGACTCACGATATATCGCGATAGGGGTTCCCGCCAGACCCGCCGGACCCGCCAGCATCGGTCGGCGGGCCGCGCGCCCGCCCCGGGGCGCGGGTCGACCGGCATGCGGATGCCGTCGGCGGCCCGGAGGACGGACCCGGGGGATCTCCGCCCTTTTCCACTCCTCCACATGGCAGCGCCCTGGACGGGGGCGTCCGATGGCCGCTCCTGTCCGAACCGGGACCTTCCCGCGCTTTCCGACTCCACACCCCGGAACGCACAAAAGCGGCGTCAATTCATAAACCCTCCATCGGCCCTGAAACGCCCACGGCCCGGCCGGCGGCGGATCCGGCCGGAAAAAACCCGGTCCCGGGGACTGCGCACGACCTGTACGCTGACCACACATTCGAACTGTGTCGAATCCGTTCGACTATTGATGAAATCGTGGGGGGAATCGGTGCGCAATCGCCGACTTGTGGTTCTCGCTGCCCTCGTGGCGGCCGGTGTCGGGATCACCTCGTCCGGAATCGCCCAGGCGGCCGCGCCCGCCCCGGCGCCCGGCTCGCCCGCCGCCTCCGTCGCCGGGATCGACGCGACGAAGAAGCTCCCGGGCAAGACCTTCACCAGCCCCGCCGCCAAGACGGTCGTCTCGAAGGCCGGTCAGCCGGCCGGCCAGGCGGCCAAGGCGCAGGGCGCGCCCGCCCAGGACGCGCCCGCCGCCCAGAGCGCCGCGAACCTCGGGATCGAGCTGGAGGCCTCGGCGTTCAGCGCCCACGGCTTCCAGCTCGCGACCCGGGTCACGTCCAGCGAATCCACCTCGGTGAACATGGTCATCGACTGGGGCGACGGCAGCAAGGCGTCGTACCCGATCGTCATCGGCACCAACGGCCCCGAGCTGCACTACGACAACCACCAGTACGTCGCCGCCGGTGCGTACACCATCACCGTCACGCTCTCGAACGGCGCGTCGACGGCCACGAACCAGCTCCCGGTGGTCACCGCCGGCGCCGAGTTCACGCCGCACGCCCCCGCCCGCCTGCTGGACACCCGCGAGGGCATCGGCGCCCCCAAGGCCAAGGTCCCCGCCCGCGGCACGGTGGCCCTGAAGGTCGGCGGCGCCTCCGGCATCCCGGCCGACGCCGCCGCGGTGGTCCTCAACGTCACCGTCACCAACACCTCGGGCTCGGGCCACATCTCGGTGGCGCCCACCCAGGACCTGGCCGAGAACGCCACGACCTCCAGCCTGAACTTCGTCCCCGGCCAGACCGTCCCGAACCTGGTGGTCGCCACGGTCGGTCCGGACGGCTACGTGTACCTGTTCAACTCGGACTGGGCGCCGGTCGACCTGCTCGCCGACGTCACCGGCTACTTCACGGCCACCACCGCCAGCGGCTACAAGTCGGTGCCGCAGACCCGCATCGTCGACACCCGCGAGGGCATCGGCACCGCCGCGGGCAAGGTCCCCGCGACGTCGAGCTTCGACGTGGCCGTGGCCGGCCGCAACGGGGTGCCGGCGAACGTCACCGCCGTGGCGCTCAACCTGACGGTCACCAACCCGCAGGCCGACGGCCACCTGATCGCCTACCCGGCCGGCCAGGCGGTCCCGACCACCTCCAACGTGAACTTCACCGCCGGCCAGACGGTGGCCAACGCGGTGATCGTGCCGGTCGGTCAGGACGGCAGGATCTCCGTGCGCAACGGCAGCTGGCTCCCGGCGGACGTCGTGGTCGACGTGGCCGGCTACTACACCCCCACCAGCCGGTCCGCCCTGGTCCCGCTGGTGGTGCCGGAGCGCGTCCTCGACACCCGCGAGACCACCCCCGACCGGACGGCCCGTCCGCTGCCGGGCCGCAGCTTCTTCGCGCTGGGGATGGAGGGTGACACCACCACCCCGCACGTCGAGGGCTGGGTGCTGAACACCACCGTCACCAACACCGCCGGGGCCGGCTTCCTCTCCGTGGACACCGACCCGAACTACTGGTCCGACTACCGGAACGGCACCGCGGCCGTCCCGCAGCGCCCGGTCTCCTCGACGCTGAACTGGACCGCCGGCGCGACCGTCCCGAACCTCGCCCAGACCCCGGGCGGCAAGGGCGGCATCATCGACTTCTGGAACCAGAGCTGGTCGAACGCCGACCTGGTGGTCGACCTGCTCGGCTTCTACCAGTCGATCTGACGCCCCGGAAGGCGTGAAGGCCGGGGCGGTGTTCCGTACGGAGCACCGCCCCGGCCCGTTCCCGCGGCCGCTTCGCGTCAGTTGACGAAGTAGCTGAACCCGACCGTCGCCGCGCTCATCCCGGCCGCGATCTCCCGCGTCAGCGACCCCTGACAGTTCGCCGCGGAGTACACGTCGACCGTCACGTCCGTGAGGTTCTGGACGAGCACCGGCGACACGGTCGGGTAACACCCCCGGGCCGGATTCTGGTGAGCCGCACCGTTCACCACCAGAACCCCCGTCGCTGCCTGTGCGGGCACGGCGAACGCGAGCACTCCGGCAGCGGCCAGCATCCCGACCGCGGCAATCCGACGACGCATGACTGTTCTCCTTTCCGAGGGCGCACAACGGGTAGGGGCGCCCTTCCGGAGCATGAATTCCCCCACCGCCCTGTTCATGTCAGGAAACCCGGCGCAAATCCCCCGAACCGACGACAGCACCCGGCCCGCCATTCGCGCCCGCCCGGCCGGGAGCGGAAAGTCGGACCGGCCGACTTCTCGTGCCCGGAGGGCCCTTCCGAGCCACTCCGGGAGGGCCATCCGGGGCTTCGCCGCCGGGGTGTGCGGCGCTACGACCGCTCGGGGCGCCCCTCCCCGGCCGGGAGGGCGCGGACGGCGTCGGCGATCTCGGCGCGCAGCCGGTCGAGGGTGTGGTCGGGGCCGAGGATCATGCGGCGGAGCTGGGGCATGGCGAGGCTCCAGCCGACCAGGCCGAGCGTGAGGAACAGCCGCGCACGGGCCTCGTCGGCGTCGTCAGCGTCGTCAGCGTCGTCGGCGTCGTCGGCGCCGTCCGCGGGCCGCGCCGCCCGCAGCTTGTCACGGTAGTGACCGGTGCGGGCCTCCTCGCCGGGGACGGGCCGGTCGCCGAGTTCGAGCGCCTCCCACATCAGCAGCCGCAGGGCCTCGGGGTGGTCCCGGTGGTAGTCGAAGAGCCGCTCGGCGTACCCGGACAGGTCCTCGGCGCCGGCCTCGCCGGGCGGGACGGCCCGGGCGAGGTCGGCCATGAGGCGCTCCAGCACGGCGGCGAAGAGCCTGCCCTTGTCGCCGAAGTAGTCGTAGATCGCCCGCTTGTTGGCCTGGGCCTGGGCGGCGATGCGGTCCACGCGGGCACCGGCCACGCCGTACGCGGCGAATTCGGCGGCCGCCGCCGCGAGGATCCGCTCTTTGGTTGCCGTCGAGTCGTACGCCATGGGGCGATGGTAACGAACCGGTTCGTTTGACGATCCCGCACGGGTCTGCCACGCTCGCACCGAGCAACCGAACCATCTAGTTCGTTCGATTGGAGTGGCGATGGCCCGGACCGATCCGACCGCCCTGCCCGAACCCGCCCCACCCGGGGCCGAGCCGCCCGGACCCGCCCCGGACGGGGCCGCCCCACCCGGGGCCGCGCCCGGTCGGCGGCTGCCGCTGGTGATGGCGCTGGCCTGCGGCGTCAGCGTGGCCAACGTCTACTTCCCGCAGGCCCTCACCCCGCTCGTCGCCGAGGGCTTCGGCATCTCCGCCGGCACCGCGGCCGGCGTCGCCACCGTCACCCAACTCGGCTACGCCGCGGGGATCTTCCTGCTGGTCCCGCTCGGCGACCGGCTCCCCCGGCGCCCGCTGATCACCGTGCTGCTGGCGGTGACGGGCTGCGCGCTGCTGGCCGCGGGGCTCGCCCCGGCCACCGGCCCACTGATCGCCGCCGGCGCGGTGGTCGGCCTGGCCACGGTCGTCCCCCAACTGCTCCTCCCACTGGCCGCCGGCCTGGTCGCGCCCGACCGGCGCGGCGCCGTCATCGGCACCCTCCAGGGCGGCCTGATCGGCGGCATCCTGCTGGCCCGCACCTTCGGCGGCGTCCTGGGCGAACACCTCGGGTGGCGCGCCCCCTACCTGGCCGCCGCCGTACTCACCGGGCTGCTCGCCCTCGCCCTCGGCCTGGCGCTGCCCAGCACCGCACCGGCCGCCCGCGACCGGTACCCGGCCCTGCTCGGCGACACCCTGCGACTGCTGCGCACCGAACCCGCCCTGCGCCGCTCCACGCTCTGCCAGGCCTCGCTGTTCGGCGGCTTCAGCGCCGCCTGGACCGCGCTCGCCCTGCTGGTCACCGGCCCGCACTACCGCCTCGACGTCCAGGCGGTCGGCCTGCTGGCGCTGATCGGGGCGGCGAGCATGCTCTGCGCCCCGGCCGCCGGCCGCCGGGTCGACCGGCACGGCCCGGACCGGGTGAACACCTGGTGCACCGGCGCCACCCTCGCCGCCGCCGCGGTCCTCACGGCGGGCAGCGCGGGCGGCGCGCCGGGCCTGGCCGCGCTGGCCGCCGGCCTGCTGCTGCTGGACGTGGCCGTGCAGTGCAGCCAGATCGCCAACCAGGCCCGCATCTTCGCCCTGCGCCCGGAGGCCCGCAGCCGACTGAACACCGCCTACATGACCTGCTCGTTCCTCGGCGGCAGCGCCGGCTCCTGGCTCGGTGTCCGTCTGCACGCCCAGCTCGGCTGGCCGGGGGTGTGCGGCCTCGTCGCGCTCACCGCGGTCGCCGCCCTGGCCGCGCTGAAGGCCGGGCCCGGGCGCTGAGCCCGGCACCCTCACACCTCAGACCTCAGACCTCACACCGTCACGTCAGCACGTCACCACGTCCCGAAGGAGATCCCATGACGTTCCCGGCCATGCCGACCGCCGTCCTCCAGTTCTTCCGCGCCTCCCAGGAAGGCGACGCCGACGCCTGGGCGGCGGCCTTCGCCGAGGACGGCGTCTTCCACGACCCGGTCGGCACGCCGCCGATCACCGGGCGGGCGGCGATCCACGACTTCATCGCCTCCGTCCTGCCGAACTTCCGCCCGTTCCTGGGCCTGACACCCCTGGAGGCGCACACCGTCGGCAGCCACGTCGCGGTCTCCTGGCGGGGCGCCGCCGTCGCCCTGGACGGCAGGCCGGTCAACTGGTCCGGCATCAACGTCTACGAGTTGGACGACACCGGCCTCATCCGGGAGGCCCGGGCGTACTTCAACAGCGCCGTCTTCCGGGCCCAGCTCACCGGCTGACCCGGACCGCGCCCGCCCGTCAGCCGTCGAGGAGTCGCAGGGCCCGGCGCAGGTTGTGCTCGGCGATGCCGGCCATGGCCTCGCGGTCCGGGAAGCCCCCGTCGAGCAGGCGCAGCGGCCCCGCCGTCAGCGAGAGCCGCTGCGCCAGCGCGTAGAGGGCGAGCCGGTCCTCGTCCAGGCCGGCCGAGCCGTTGAAGCCGCCCGATCCGTCCGGGCCGCTCGGCCCGCTCGGGCCGCTCGCCACGAGCCGGTGGTAGTCGGCCCGGTCCAGGCGGATCCGCAGGAAGACGTGCTCCCACTCGGCGTCGAAGTACATCGCACCCTCGATGTCGATCAGCACCGGGCGGCCGGCGGCGTCCACCAGCACGTGGTCGGGCCCGAGTTCACCGTGCACCACGGTGTACTCGGCGCGCGGCCGGACCGCCGCCGCCAGGTTCCGCAGCCGGTCAGCGAACCGGTCCCGGGCTCCGGCGATCCGGGGATCGCGCGCCGCCGCCTCCGCGAGGTCCCGCAGCGCGCGGTCCAGCACGACGGCCTCGCAGGACGGCCCGTGCGACGCTCCCCCGCCGTCGACCACCGCGATCTTCCCGTAGCCGGGCGCCCGGTGGCCGCGCATGGCGCCGAGCGCCTCACCCAGCCGGGCCAGGACCGGGGCGGCGGCGTGCGGGTCGCGGGCGAGCAGCCGCTCCAGGTCCTCGCCGGGCACGTCCTCGACGATCGCGAGGTCGGCCGCCGCACTGCCGCTGTCCCCGTCCCCGTCCCGCTCCCCGTCCCCGTCCCGCTCCCCGGCGCGCTCGGCGAAGCGCAGTGCCGGGACCCTGACGCCGAGCGCGGCCAGCCGCGCGTGCGCGGCCTCGAACAGGTCGAGCCCGAGGCCGGGCGAGAACGGGTCGGCGAGGTCGTCGTCCCCCTCGGCCGCCGGCCAGTGGTTCTCGGACCTGGCCCACCGGTAGGCGACCGCCGTCGTACCGTCGTCCATCAGCAGGCGGTAGACGCCCTTCTTGCTGCCGCCGGCCAGCCGTTCGACCGCTTCCAGCCGCCGTCCGCCGCCCAGTGCGGCCCGCGCCGCGCCCGCCAACCGCTCCCGCACCACTGCTCGCACCGTCCCCGCCCCCGTCCTGTCCCCGCACCGTCCCGTCCCCGCGGTCCACCCGTCCCGGACGCCCTGCCGGCCCGGTCGGCGCGCCCTACTGCCGCAGATGGCGGCTCACATCGCCGAACAGGGTGATCCGCACCCGCCGCTCCGCGAACCGCCAGCGCCCGTCCTCCCCGCGCGCGAAGCGGTCGTGGTACCGGCCCGCGGCGATGGCCCGCAACGGGAGTTCGGGCAGCGCCTGCAGCACGGTGACGTACGAGCGGGCGACCGCCGTCCCCGCCTCCTCGTCCACCTCGACGGCCACGTTGCTCGTGACGTGCTGGGTCCGCGGCGTCCCGTCGGGGTGGACGATCAGCAGCTCCCGGAACATCGCCTCGATCGCACCGCTCCCGCGCACCGGTTCGCCGTCACCGCCGACGAAGACGGCGTCGGCGAGCAGCGCGCCGAGCCCCGCGAAGTCCCCGTCGTCCACGAGTTCGGCATAGCGCATGATCAGGTTCTCGACCACCCGGTGGCCCGGCATCGGATCGGGTGTCGCGGACATGCTCTCCCCCAAGGTCGCGTCGGTCGTCCGCGCCCACTCTCCCACGATCTGATCAAGCGTCCGAAGACCGTCGGCGGAGGCCGCGGCCCGGCTGCCACCTCGCGGTCGACCGTGGCACCGCCCGAGGTGGTGAGCCCCATGACCGCAGTACCGATACGGGTGCTCCCCCTTCCGGTCACGGCCGGCGGCTGACGCGGGTGTCGCCGGGACCGCCTCGGCCGCAAGGCACTCCCGAAGGGCAACACCCTGGCACTCCCCGCAGTTCACCACCGCCTCCTCCGACGGCACGATCGCGCGCCGCGCACGACGAGGCGGAGATCGCCGAGCTGTACCGGGCCCGGGCGGCGGGCGAGCCGGAGGGGCCGGTCGTGGTGCGCCACGACGCCCACCTGGCGGAGCTCGCCGTGCGTGGGTACCGGGCGGCGCTGGACGCCCTCCAGCGGCTCCCGGAGATCGGCGCCGACGGTCCGCTCGGCCGGTTCGGCCGGTTCGGCCTCACCATGGGCACCGCGCTCGGTGTGCCGCTGATGGCGGCCGAGCCCAGGATCACGGCCGCGGTGTTCGGCCCGCACTGGCCGGACGCCCCGGTCGAGCACGCGGGCCGGATCACCGTCCCGGTCGGGTTCGACCTCCGGTGGGACGACGAGCGCATACCGCGCGGTGCCGGCCTGGCCCTGTTCGACGCCTTCGCCTCGACGGAGAGGACGCCACACGCCGACTCCGGCCGGCACAAGGCCCTGCCCCGCTTCGAGGCCGACGGCGCGGCCCGCTTCCGCGCCCGCCACCTCGGCCGCCCGACGGCCGACCCGGGCCGACCCTGGCCGGCCCTGGCTGCCCCGGGGCGCCTCGGCCGGTCGCGGCCCGACCCGGTCTCGCGGCCCGACCCGGCCGATCTCGGCGCCCGGCGGCTGCCCGCCGGACGCCCGGGGCGAGTTCCGCCGGTCCCGTCCGATCAGGCCGCGGCCAGCCGGGAGATCTCGGCGGCGACGGCCTCCGGCTCGGCGGGGACGGTGACCCGGGCGACGCCGTCCAGGCCCGGGTGGGTGCCGACCCGGACGGAGTGCCCCGCGTTGCGCAGCAGGTCGAGGTCGTTGATGTCGTTGCCGAAGGCGTCGTAGGCGTCGATCCCCAGCGAGGCCAGCGCCTCCCACTTGTTCGTGGTGCCGGGGGCGAAGTCGATGATCGCCTCGTCGAGGTGGTGGTTGACGCTCATGCCGAGCGCGCGGCAGGACGCGGCGAGGGCCGCCAGGTCGGTCGCTTCGACCACCAGGAACTTGACGACGGCCGGGAGTTCGGCGAGTTCGACCCGGCGGGCGAGGCCGCCCTGGTCGACCCGGCCGCGGATCGGGTGGTCGGCCGGTCCGGTGTAGGCGTAGTCCCACGGGCCGTCGGCGAGGTAGCCCGCCCCGAACCGCTCGACCTCGGCCAGCAGCCGGCCGAGTTCACCGGCCTCGAACGCGGCCCGCGCCCGCACCCGGCCGTCGACGGAGACCAGGCTGCCGTTGCCGCCGATCAGCGTGGCGGTGGGGAAGGTCCCGTCGAGGACGGGCAGGAGGTCGCGGACCGGCCGGGCGGAGGCGAAGACCAGCTGGTGGCCGGCCCGCTCGCAGGCGTCGAGGGCGGCGAGGATCCGGCCGTCGATCGTCCTCCCGTCGAAGCAGAGCGTGCCGTCGATGTCGAAGACCAGGGTGCGGGCGGTGGAGGGGATCATCGTGTGATCGTATCCAGCCGGTGCCGTACACGATCCACCGGCCACCACGCGTCCGACCTCGGCCCCAGCGGGCGAGCACCGGGCCCGCCGGGCACACCGGCGCTACCCGTGGTCGGCCATCCGCTCGCAGTCCACCGTCACCGCCGCCCGGTCCAGTGCGGGCAGGCCGAGGTGGTCGGAGATCAGCGCGGTGAGCCGCTGTTCGTAGTCCGGGGCCTCGAAGAACTCGCCTCCGATCCCGAGCCCGGCCGCCGTGACGAGCGGGGCCAGCGCGTTGGGCCAGCGCTCCCCGACGTGCTCGGCGCCCTCGTAGTCGACGCAGGAGGAGATCCGGCCGTCCCGGTAGTGGTACGCCGTGGGGCCGAGGGCCTTGACGCTGCAGGGATTGGGCACGAACACCACCAGCTCGGCGCCCTCGGGGCAGAGCCCGCGGTAGTCGACATCGGCGTAGTCGTCGCGGGCGTGGTCGAACATGGGGTGCACGACCACGCCCCACTCGCCGGGCGCCGGCTCCTCGCCCCGGGCGAACAGCGGGCGGTGGCGCGCGGTCAGCCCGTCGGCCACGGCGGCCCGGGTGGTGCCCCTGAAGAACACCAGGACGGTCTCGTCGTCCCCGCGGTGCTGTCCTTCCAGCCAGTGGATGGGGCCCTGATGGATCCAGTCGTAGTCCGTCATGCCCGGCACGGTAGCGCTCGGCACCGACAGACACCGTCACGCCCGGGGCGGCCCGTCCGCCGAACCCCCGGCGCGGCGGCGGTGGCGGCGGACCGCGTCACGGTTGGCGCAGCGCTGGGAGCAGTAGCGCCGGCGGCCGGTGCGGGAGGTGTCGGCGAAGACGGTGCCGCACTCCTCGACGGCGCACCGGCCGAGCCGGTGCATGCCGCGGCCCACCAGGTGGAAGGCGGTGCCCACGGCGATCAGGGTGGACAGCACGGCGGCGAACGACTGGTGGTCGTCGCGGTAGTGGAGGTGCCAGCCGCCCGTGTGGTCGGTCAGCCGGGGGTGGGCGGCGTCGGCGGCCAGCATCCGGTTGAGCCGCCCGGCCCGTTCGTGTTCGTCGGCCGCGTCGACCACCGACTCCCAGGTGTCCAGCAGGGCCAGTACGCGGGCCAGGTCCGACGGCCGCACCGGCCCGCCGACGACCAGCCCGGCGGCCCGGCAGCGGTCGGCCAGTTCCCCGGCCGTCCCGGGGCGCCGGTTGGCCAGGTCCGCGGCGAGCCGCACGGCGGCGTCTCCGTAAGGGTTGAGGTGCACAAGACCATGACACCAGGCTTCCGACCATGAGTCAGCACACCGACGCCGGAAGGCGCTCCGGGCCGACGCCCTCCGAGGACGCCGCCAGCCGACCCCGGTACCGCTGGGTGGTCCTCGCGGTCGCCACCGTCACCCAGGCCTCCGCCGGCTTCCTCGTCCAGGGCATCGGGGCGATGGCCGTTCCCCTGCAGCACGCGCTGGACCTCAGTACGGCCCAGCTCGGCCTGCTCCTGTCCGCCTCGCAACTCGTCCCGCTGGTCGGCCTGCTGGTCGCCGGTGAGCTCCTGGACCGGTACAACGAGCGCTGGGTCGTCGGCATCGGCGCCGCCGTGGTCGGCGCGGCCCTGCTGGTCGGCGGCCTCGCCCGGGGGTACGGCTCCCTGCTCGCCGTCCTGCTGGTCGTCGGCGCCGGGTACAGCACCGTGCAGCCGGGCGGCAGCAAGTCGGTGGCGGCCTGGTTCGAGCCCGCCCGGCGGGGGCTGGCCATGGGCGTGCGCCAGGCCGGGCTGCCGCTGGGCGGGGCGCTCTCCGCGGCCGTCCTGCCGGCGGTGGCCGTGGCGTACGGATGGCGGGCGGCGCTGGTGGCCGGCGGGCTGGTCGCGCTCCTGGGCGCCGGGCTCTTCATGGCGCTCTACCGGCGACCGTCGACGGCCCCGGCCGACCGCCCCGCCGCCGCCTCCGGCCCGACGGACCCCGCCGCGCCGACGGACTCCGCCTCACCGAAGGACTCCGCCCGCTCCCGGCCGCGGATGCTCCGTGAGCCGGCCATCGCGCGGATCCTGGTCTCGGGCCTGAGCCTGGTCTCCGTCCACAGCGGCATCGGGGTGCTCGGCGCGCTGTACCTGCACGACGTGACGGCCCTCGGCCCCGGCCCGACCGCCGCCGTCCTGGTCGCCGTCCAGGTGGCCGGGGCGGCCGGCCGGATCGCGCTGGCCGCCTGGAGCGACCGGAGCCGTGCCGGACGGTACCGGGCCGTCCTGGTCTGCCTGGGCGCGGTGGTGGCCGGACTGATCGCCCTGACGACGCCGGCCGGCCGGTCCCCCGCGGTGGCCGCCCTCCTGTTCACCTGGCTCGGCTTCTTCGGAATCGGCTGGTACGGCCCCTGGGTGGCCCACCTCGCGGAGGCGGCGCCCCCGGGGCGGACCGGCTTCGCCCTCGGCCTGGTGATGGCGGTCAACCAACTGGCCGTCGTCCTGGTCCCGCCGGCCCTCGGACTGCTCCGCGACACCACCCATGGATTCGCCGCCGCCTGGGCCGCCCTCGCCGCAGCCGCCGCCCTGGCCCTCGCGACCACCGCCCGCGGCGAGCGCGGCACCCCTGCCGCCGCGGGCGGCGCACCGCCGGGTAGCGTACGGCCGTGATCAACGAGACGCCTCCCGGGTGGTACCCGGCCCCCGGACCGGACGGCGCCCCGGGCCACGAGCGCTGGTGGGACGGCAACGCCTGGACCAGTGACATCCGGCCGGCCGGGAGCGGCTACGGCTACCCGGGCGAGGAGGCGTACCCGGCCGCTCAGGCCTACCCGGCCGCTCAGCCGTACCCGGCCCCGCAGGCCTACCCCGCCGCTCAGCCGTACCCCGCCCCGCAGGCCTACCCCGCCCCGGGGTACGGCTACCCCGGGCCCGGCCACCCGGCCATGGCCGCCCCCTCCCCCGCTCCCGTCCCCAAGCGGTCCAGGGCGGGCGTGGTCATCGGCGTCACGGTCGCCGTGCTGGCGGTCGGCGGCATCGCCGGGTTCGCGCTCAGCCGGGGTGGCGACCCGACGGCGGGCCCCACCGCCGATCCCACCGTCTCGGTCAGCCGCAGCGTCGGCCCGACGACCAGCGCCACCCCCGCCCCGAAGCCGTCCACGCCCAAGCCCGCCCCGGTCCTCAAGAGCACCGTCGCGGACAAGCAGCACGCGATCACCGTCCCCGTGTTCGAGGGCTGGACCGCCGCGACCGAGACCCAGCGGGCGATCTTCCTCGGCAGCGGCGAGTACCCCTGCTCGAACGGCCGCACCTGCGTCCGCGGCCGGTTCTCGGTGGAGAAGGACACCGTCCAGGGCGACACGGCCAAGGCCGCCGCCGACGCCGCGATGCCCGGCATCGCCAAGCAGATCTTCAGCGGGATGGCCTCGCAGACCGACTACGGTTCGGGCAACATCACCGTCGCCGGAGTGGCCGGCTACGCCACCCGCTGGCACATCACCAACACCGACGGCACCCAGGGCTACGTCCTGTTGGCGGCCCTCCCCGCCAAGGGCGGCGGCTACGTGGTCTTCGACGGCGGAGTGGACGACGACCCGGCCGCCCCGGACGTCACGGTGCTGGACCAGATCCTCCTCGGCGTCAAGAAGGACGAAGCCCCCGCCAACGGCGCCTGACACCAAGGAGGTTCACAGCCCGGCAGGGCAGCAGTCGGAGCTGCCGGCACCCCCTGTCGAACCGGCGAACCGCGCAAGGCCGGACCACACACCGCCAGGGCGACAGCCGCCCCCGGGTAGGCCCGGACGGGCCGACGCGGGCACCCCGGGACGCAGCCGGCCGGGACGGGGGACGACGAGGGCCCCTCGGCGGGATGACTCCACCGAGGGGCCCTGATGGTGACAGGCCGTCAACTGTGCTGCGGGGCGGGCAACGTGGCCGATCCGACGAGCAGCGGCCACTCGCGGTGGAAGGGCGGCAGCGGCAGCTTGCCCTCGATGATCGGGGTGCCGAAGACCTTCAGGTGGGCGAGCAGCGAGCCGTTCAGGTCGACGCCGCCGACCAGGGACCAACTGCCTTGCACCTGGGGCGGGTTGCCGGAGGAGTCGGCGACCAGTGAGCCTTCGGCCTGGGCGCGCAGGTAGGGGGCGACGGTGGTCTCCACGCCGACGGTGTCGTACAGGCCGAGGCTGATCTCGGCGCCGAGGGCGGCCCGTACGCCGGCCTTGCCGTTGAGCCGCACGTGCACCGGGGTGACCTTGGTCTCGGCGCTGGTGACCGGGGTCCAGCCCTTGCCGCCGGTGTAGTCGGCGCGCACCGCCCAGGTGCCGGCGGCGTCCTGTTCCGCCTCCAGGTGGACCTGGCCGTCGGCGCTGACCTCCAGGTAGCAGGTGAGGCCGAGGTTGACGACCACCGGCAGCCCGGCGACGGTGAGCACCGGGCTGGCCTGGAGCTTGGCGAAGGGCACCCGGACGGGGGCCGCGCCGGTGCTCCGGGCGGCGTCGCCGGTGACCTTCCACTGGGCGTGGGCGCCGAGGTCGAAGCCGATCGAGGCGGTGCGCGGGCTGCCGGCCGCCGCGCCGTGGTAGGCGAAGTGGACGGCGGGGTGGAGCTGGAGCGAGCCGGACGCGTCGAGGCTCGCGCCGTCGGGCAGCGGGACGGGGGCCTTGAGGTTCACTTCGAGGGTGCCGGAGGCGTCGGCCCGCACGCCGTTGCCGCTCAGCCCGGCGGTCGCCTTGAGGTCCTTGACCAGCGGGGTCACCGTGATGCCGTGCGGGTCGACGGGGACGTCGCCGTCGGCTTCGGTGCCGCCGAGGAGTTCGGCCAGGGTGGCCGGGCGGGTGGTCAGGGCGAGCGTGTCGCCCGCGCCGGGGCGCACTCCGGTGACGGCGAGCAGGGCGCCCTGCGGGGCCGCGGCGGTGGGTGGGCTGGCGATCAGCTGTCCGGCCTGGACGGCGGGGGCCGCGGCGGTGGGGACGGCGCCCGGCGAGGCGGCGGCGGATGCCGGGGCCGAAGCGGCGGCCGAGGCCGACGCCGGAGCGGAGGCGGGAGCCGACGCCGCACCGGTCGCCCCTGCCGCCGAGAGCACCGCCGTGCCGCCCGCCGGGTCGTACGCCGTCAGCTGGAGGTTCTTGGTCGCCGCCGTGACCGCGCCACCGTCCTTGCCGGGACTGCCGATCGCGGCCTGCCGGTATCCGGCGGGCGCCGCGGTGACGGGTGCCGTGCCCGGGGTCGGGCGGCCTGCGGCGGGACTGCCCGCTCTGGCGCGCGGGGTGGCGCCGGTGTGCGGGGCGGCGGCCGCCGGGCTGCCCCCGGCGGCGGTCGCGGCCGGGTCGGCGACGGTGGCGGCGGCCGGTGCGACACCGGCCTGGGAGGAGCCGGGGCTGGTCGGCCCGCACGCGGCGGCCCCGGCGAGGACGAGGGTGAGGACGGCGGGGCCGGCGGCCCTGCCTATGGAGCGCTTGAACACGCGGCGTCATGTTACTGACGGGGAATAAGTTTGTCGAAGTCGCGCCAAAAAGCCCCGACGAATAGGTTTAACGACAGGTCAGGACGGTCGTCCCAGCCGCGCTGCCGACAGCGGCGCCCCGTCGGGGACGACGGCCCCGACCTCGCCCGACAGCTCCGCGAGGTAGCGCGAGCGCGCCATCGGCTCGGCCCCCAGGCTCCGCACGTGCGGCCCGTCCCATTGGGCGTCGAGCAGTCGGCCGCCCGCCGCGCCGAACCGCGCCCCGAGGTCGGCGACGGCGACCCGGGCGGCGTCCGGGCGGCGGTGGAACATCGAGTCCAGGCTCAGCACCGGCCCGACCGCGACCCCGAACACCCCGCCGATCAGCTCCTCCCCCTCCCACACCTCTCCGCTGTGCGCCGCCCCCAGCTCGTGCAGCCGCATCAGCGTCGCCGCCAACTCCTCGGTGAGCCAGACCGGTTGACGCGCCTCGGCGCAGGCGGCCAGCACCCGCCCGAAGGCCCGGTCCGCGCTGGTCCACCACGAGGACCGGTTGCGCAGCCGCCGCGCCAGCCGGCTCCCGAGCCGGACGCCGCCGGGGGCGATCACCGGCCGGGGGTCGGGCGACCACCAGGCCAGCGCGTACGGGTCCGCCCCGCCCGGCAGCAGCGCCACCTCGCCCGCCTCCACGGCGTCCCCGTACACCGCCTCGTTGTACGCGCTCGCGTACTCGTCGGCCGCCGGCAGCGGGAACAGCCCGTGCCGGTACGCCGCCAGCAGTTCCCCGGCGGCGGGCGGTCCGAGCCGCCCACCGAAGGCCACCGGCCCGTCCGCGGGCCCGTGGCGCACGTCCAGCGCGCCGAAGGGGCTCATGTCCGGCGCGTCGAAGGGGCCCGCGTCCGGCACGTCGGCGGGGCTCATGCGGACGCCGCCCGCAGGAAGCCCTCGCGCTCCAGGCCGGCCAGGTAGTGGTCGATCAACCCGGCTTCCACCGGGGGTAGTTCGATCCCGCTGCCGTCCAGCGCCGCGTCCGCGTTCGTCCGCTCGAACAGCGGGAAGACCGGCCGGAAGTACATCTCGCTGATCGACAGTTCCGACCCCGGCGCGCGGTCCACGAACAGCGGGACGAACGGCGCGATCGGGTGCGTCGGGTTCCCCGCGGCGAACCGGACCAGTCGCCGCACCCAGTCCCCGTACGGCAGCCGGGCGATCCGGTGGCCGCGCGCCCGCAGCCGCTCGGCGAGGTCGGCGAGGACGCCGGGCCGCGGGGAGGTGAGGTGGTAGACCTCCCCGGCGGCGGGTGCGTGGCCCGCGATGTGGGCGACGGCGCGGGCGAAGCGGTCGGCGGGGACGAAGTCGAGCAGCAGCCGCACGTCCGGGCACGTCCCGCTGTCGGCCAAGTAGGCGATCAGCGCGCACAGTTCGGTGCCGGTGTTCATCACCCCGCCGGCGAGGTCCCCGGTGACGTCGTTGGTGCGCAGCACCGTGACGGGCAGCCCGGCGGCGGCCGCGTTGTGCAGCAGCAGCTCGGCGACCCACTTGCTCTCGACGTAGCCGACGCCGAGCCGTTCCGGGTGGGCGAGCGGGGTCCGCTCGGTGACCTTCGGGACGCCGGCCGCGCCGAAGCCCGCCAGCACGGCGAGGGTGGAGAGGTAGTGCACGGGGATGCCCCGGCTGTGCCCGGCGAGCCGGACCACCTCCCGGGTTCCGCCGACGTTGGGCCGCCTCAACTGGTGGTACGGGTAGAGGAAGTTGACCTGCCCGCCGAGGTGGTGGATCGCGTCCAGGTGCCCGGCCAGCCAGTCGAAGCGGCTGTCCGCCAGGCCGAGCCGCGGCCGGGTGAGGTCGCCGACCAGCGGTACCACCCGCCGGTCGGCCAGGTCCTGTCGCAGGAAGCGCTGGTGTGCCGCCCGCAGCCGTTCCAGCGCGTGCTCCTCGTCGGGCGCCCGGACCAGGCAGTGGACGCGCGCCCGGGTGGTGGCGAGCAGCGCGTGCAGCAGGTGGGCGCCGCAGAAGCCGGTGGCGCCGGTGAGTAGGATCTCGGCGGGGTCGGCCCGGGAGGGGGCCGGGTTCCAGGACTGACCGAGGTCCTCGTCGAGCCGGGCCTCCGCGAACCAGTCGAGACCGGCCTCCCGCTCGGCGCCCGCGGGGACGTCCGCGCGCGCCGCGTTCAGCGCCCCCGCGAAGGCCCGCAGGACGGGCTCGCGCAGCAGCGCCCGGGTGAGGGCGCGCACCTGCCCGACATCGATGCCGAACATGATCCGGGCCCGCGCCAGCATCTCCATCGCGAGCAGCGAGGTGCCGCCGAGCGCGAAGAAGTCGCCGTCCGGGCCGACGTGTTCGACGCCGAGCAGCTCGGCCCACAGCTGCCCGACGGCCGCCTCCACCGTCCCCACGGCTCCCTCCGCTCCCGCCGCACCGGGCGCCGGCGCCGGGGGCGAGGGGCGGCCCGGCGCCGCGGAGCGCACCGGCGCGTGCGGCAGCCGCCGCCGGTCGATCTTGCCCGCCGCCGTGAGCGGCATCGCCTCCAGCGGCACGAACTCGGCCGGCACCAGGTACTCGGGCAGCCGCTCGGCCAGGAACGCCCGGATGTCCCGCGCCCCGCCGGCCGACCCGGGGGCGAGCGTGTAGTACGCCGTGAGCGTGCGGCTGCCGTCCGCCGCCCGGCCGTCGGCCACGACCCGGGCCTGCCGGACGTCCGGGTGCGCGGCCAGCACGGCTTCGGTCTCGGCCGGATCCACCCGGTGCCCGCGCACCTTCACCTGGTCGTCGAAGCGCCCGAGGATCTCCAGCCGCCCGTCCGTCCGCCACCGCCCGGCGTCGCCGGTGCGGTACATCCGCTCGCCGGGCAGCGGCGCGTACGGGTCGGGCAGGAAGGCCTCGGCGGTGAGTCCGGCCTGCCGCCAGTAGCCCCGGGCGAGGCCGGGCCCGCCGAGGTGGATCTGGCCCTTCTCCCCGGGCCGGACGGGCCGCAGCCGGGCGTCCAGCACGTGCACCCGCACCCCGGGCAGCGGCCGCCCGATCGGCACGGGCGCCGCGGCGCCGCCGCCCGCCCCGCCGTTTCCGCTGCCGGCTCCGGCTCCGAGCAGTTCCGGCGTGACCTCGCAGAGCGTCGAGGTGACGGCCGCCTCGGTGACCCCGTACGCGTTGAGCAGCCGGGCGCCCGGCAGCCGGTCCAGGCAGTGCCGGCAGTCCGCGGCGTGCACGGCGTCCCCGCCGACCACGACCAGCCGCAGCCCCTCGGGGCCCGGTCCGCCGGGCGGGAGCAGGTCGAGCAGGTGGTGCCAGTAGGCGGGGGTGAAGTCGGCGACGGCCAGGCCCAGCCCGGGCAGCCGGCCGGCCAGCTCGGTGGGCGCCCAGGTGCCGCCGGCCGTCCCGCCCCCGCCGAGCACCACGGTCGCGCCCGCGAGCAGCGCGCCGAGCACCTGTTCCAGCGCGGTGTCGGAGCCCAGCGCGGCCAGTTGCAGAACGCGTTCGCCGGGGCGCAGCCGGTAGGCGTGGACGATCCGGTCCAGGGTGAACAGCAGCGCGCGGTGGGTGACGGGCACGCCCTTGGGGCGGCCGGTCGTGCCGGAGGTGTAGATCAGGTAGGCGAGGTCGTCCGGGACGGCCCCGTCATCGCACCGGAACTCCCCGAACTCCCGAGGACTCCCGCTCTCCCCGGTCTCGCCCGCCTCCCCGGACCGGCCGGCCTCCGGCCCGAGCACCGGCACCCGGGCTCCGGTCTCCGCCGGGAACCTCCCGTCACCCTCCGCGACCACCACCCGCGCCCCGCAGTCCTCCACCAGCCGGGCCAGCCGCCGGGGCGGGTGGCCGGGATCCAGCGGCAGGAAGGCCCCGCCGGCCTTGAGCACGGCCAGCCAGGCGGTCACCAGCCCCACCCCGCGCTCCAGGCAGACCGGCACCACCCGCTCCGGGCCGGTCCCGCGCGCCCGCAGCACGGTGGCCAACCGGTCGCTGCGCAGGTCGAGTTCGCGGTAGCTCAGGGTGGCGCCCTCGGCGACGACGGCAACCGCGTCCGGGTCGTGCGCCGCCCGCGCGCGGAACAACCCGTGCACCGTGTCCGCGAATCCGGCCGCCGCCCGCCGCACCGGGGTGCCGTCGGAGTAGCCGAGTTCGGCCGGGCGCCACTCGCGCTCCACCCACTCCCGGCAGTCGGCCCGTCCGGCCGGCCCGTGGACCTGCCGCCAACCGGCCGGGACGGTCAAGTCGCCCGGCCAGATCGCGTACTGACCGTCGTCGTTGCGGACCACGGCGTGACGGCCGGAGCTCACATCCGCTCGTACGCCCTGTGCGCTGTCTACTGCGTCGTCCACCGGCTTGACCTCGTGCTGTGGCGGCAGAATGCTGGGGAGTGCGACATTTCCGACTATACGCACTCATGCCCCGTCGAGGACGTCCGGTCGCACCCCCACCGGGCGCCCCAGTGGTGCGCGCAGGCGCGCACCCGCCCCACCCGGGCCGGCCCCCGCGCCCCGCCCGTCCCGTCCTCACCCGAACTCCCCCGCCCGACCGGCGGGGTGATGTCGCGGAGGAGGTAGCCTCCTTGACTCGCCGGCGACAACGCCTGATGGTCTGTTACCTGTTCTGGATGGTGCTGTTCACCGGCATCTACTACGCGAATCCCGGCCAGCGGATCATCTGGTGGACGGGCATCGGCCTGGGCGGCGTCGCCGCCATCGTGGTCGGCGTCCGTCTCAACCGGCCCGCCCACGCACGGTTCTGGTACGTGCTGGCGCTCGCCAACCTCAGTTTCACCGTGGGCGAGGTGGTGCAGGCCGTCCAGCTGGACATCCTGCACCTGCCCAATCCGTTCCCGTCCGTCGCGGACGGCTTCTACCTCGCCGAGTACGTGCTGTACGCGATCGGCGTGCTGGGCTTCATCCGCTGGCGCACGGCCCGTCAGGACCGCGCCGGGCTGCTCGACGCCCTCATCCCCACCATCGGGCTGGCCCTGCTCGCCTGGATCTACCTGATCCTCCCGTACGCCCGGAACCCGGACCTGGACTGGTTCCAGAAGGCCGTCTCGATCGCCTACCCGCTCGGCGACGTCGTCGTGCTCGCCCTGCTGCTGCGGCTGCTGACCCCGCGCGGCGGCGGCTCCCGGGCGCTGCGGCTGCTCGCCGTCGGCTCGCTCGGCATCATGGTCTCCGACGTGCTGTACGGGCTGATCCAGCTGCACGGCACCTGGCACATCGGCACGCCCGTCGAGCTCGGCTGGGCCGCCTTCTACACGGCCTGGGGCGCGGCGGCGCTGCACCCGTCGATGGTCGAACTGACCCGGCCGGTGCCCACCCAGCAGCCGGACCTGAGCCCCGCCCGGCTGGTCCTGCTCACCCTCGCCTCGCTGATCGCCCCGGCGATCCTGATCATCGAGGCGCTGGCCGGCAACACCAGCAACGCGGGCGTGATCGGCGCCTTCTCCGCCCTGCTGTACCTGCTGGTGCTGGCCCGGCTGGCAGTGGTGGTCTCCGCCCGCCGGCAGGCCGTCGCCCGTGAGCGGACACTGCGCGAGGCGGGCGCCCGGCTGACCGCCGCCGTCACGGTGGAGGAGGTCGCGGACGCCGCCCAGTCCGCCGCCTCCACACTGATGCCGGCCGAGGCCGGGCACGTCGCCCTGCTCGCGGTGACCGAGGACGGCGTGCTGCACGTCCGGCACGCCGGGAGCGGCTCCGCCCGGCAGGTGCCGGGGGACATCGCGCCGTCCGACCAGGTGCTCCGGCTCGCCGCCTCCCGGGAGACCCTGCTGCTGCCGGTGGCCTCCCTGGGCCTGGCCGCCGCCGACGCTCCCGGCCCCGCGAAGACGGGTGACACGAAGGCGGGCACCGCGAAGGCGAGCACCGCGAAGGCGGGTACCACGAAACCGGCCGGCACGAGGCCCGCCCCCAGGCCCGGGACCGCCCGGCCCGGCGGCATGCCGTACGCCCTGGTCTGCCCGCTGACCCTCGCCGAGCGGCCCTCCGGCGACCCGCTGATCGGCGCGCTCATCGTCACCGGCACCGAGCAGGAGCTGACCAGCCTGTGGAGCTCGCTGGAGATCCTCGCCGCCCAGGCGGCCCTCGCCGTCGAGCGGGTGGTGCTCAGCCGGGAGGTCACCCGCCGCAACAGCGAGCTGTACTTCCGCACCCTGGTGCAGAACGCCAGCGACGTCATCCTGATCCTCGACGCCGACGACGGCGTCCGCTACGCCTCCCCGTCCGCCGAGACGGTGCTCGGCCGCCCGGACCTGGCCGGCACCCTGCTGACCGACCTGGTCCCGCCCGAGGACAGCAGGGAGGTCGGCAAGGCGCTGGCCCGGATGCGCGAGGCGGCCGACCCGCCCCGGGGCGAGCAGCCGCGCGAGCACTGGCGGCTGCTGCGCCAGGACCGCACCCCGATCGAGGCCGAGGTCCGCTTCAACGACCTGCGCGCGGACCCGACCGTCGGCGCCCTCGTGCTCACCCTGCGCGACGTGACCGAGCAGCGGCAGATGGAGCGCGAGCTGACCCACCGGGCCTTCCACGACTCGCTGACGGGCCTGGCCAACCGGGTG
The DNA here is from genome assembly GCF_053594915.1 of Kitasatospora sp. NPDC002543. Taxonomy (NCBI): domain Bacteria; kingdom Bacillati; phylum Actinomycetota; class Actinomycetes; order Kitasatosporales; family Streptomycetaceae; genus Kitasatospora; species Kitasatospora sp. NPDC002543. Next base: position 139,900 of record NZ_JBSFWR010000008.1, read on the forward strand.
CTGTTCCAGGACCGGGTGGGCCACGCGCTGTCCCGGGGCGAGCGCAGCGGGGCGGTCACCGGGGTGCTCTTCATCGACCTGGACGACTTCAAGGTGGTCAACGACACCCAGGGGCACGCGGTCGGCGACGAACTGCTGGTCGCCGTCTCGCTGCGGGTCTCCACCGCGCTGCGCGCCTCGGACACCGCCGCCCGGCTCGGCGGCGACGAGTTCGCCGTCCTGGTGGAGGACGCGAGGCGGCCCTCCGACGTGGACACCATCGCGGCCACGGTGCTGGCGGTGTTCGCCGAGCCGTTCAAGCTCAAGTCGGGCGCGGTGCGGGTGACGGCCAGCATCGGCGTGGCGACCACCGAGGACAGCGTGGACGCGACCGAGCTGCTCACCCACGCCGACCTCGCGCTCTACTCGGCCAAGGCGGCCGGCCGCCGCCAGTGGCGCCACTACCGACCGGCCCTGCAGACCGGCATGGTGGAGCGGCACGAGCTGAACGAGCACCTCGACTCGGCGATCGCGGAATCGGCCTTCCAGCTGTACTACCAGCCGATCGTCGACCTGCGTTCGGGCGACCTGGTCGCCTTCGAGGCGCTGGTCCGCTGGCCGCACGACCGGCGCGGCATGGTGCTGCCCGACGAGTTCATCGCCCTCGCCGAGGAGAGCGGCCAGATCGTCCCGCTCGGCGCCTGGGTGCTGGAGCGCGCCGCCCAGGAGGTCGCCGCCTGGCAGGCCGCGAGCTCGGCGGCCCGCACGGCCGCCGGCCGGCCGCCGCTGCGGGTCAACGTCAACGTCTCCGCCCGCCAGTTCCGCGACGCCGGGTTCGTGGACGTGGTCCGCCGGGCACTGGCCACCACCGGCATCGACCCGCACACCCTCGTCCTGGAGCTCACCGAGTCGGTGCTGATGCGCCGCGACGACCGCATCCACGCCGACATGGCCACCCTGTCCGGGCTCGGCGTCGGCATCGCCATCGACGACTTCGGCACCGGCTACTCCTCGCTGTCCTACCTGCGCGAGTTCCCGATCTCCCTGCTCAAGATCGACAAGTCCTTCATCGACGGCCTGGGCCACTCGCCCCAGCAGTACGCCCTGGTCGAGGGCATCACCCGGATCGCCGACACCCTCGGCGTCCAGGTCATCGCCGAGGGCATCGAACACCCCGACCAGCGCGACCTGCTCACCGCCATGGGCTGCCCGCTCGGCCAGGGGTACCTCTTCGCCCACCCGATGGACTCCCGCCAGGCCCGCGCCCTGGTCGGCGGGACCTCCTACGAACCGGCCTGAGCACTCCCCGGCCGCTCCGTGCGCAGGGCCCGCGACAGCACCGCGAGCAGCGCCAGCGTCGGCATCGCGTGCCCCGCCTCGACGGCCCGGACGTCGGTCTCGGGGAGGCCGGCGCGGACGGCGAGGTCGGGGAGGGTCAGGCCGAGGGCGGTGCGGCGGGCACGGACGGCCCGGGCCAGGGCGCCGGCCGGATCGCCGTCCGGGTGGGCGGGGAAGTCCTCGATCAGGGGGCGCGCCAGATCCACCGGAATCTCCTCATCGGCCTGCGGGGCGCACAGTCTGACACGGCGTCAGCCAGGGTCGGGCCCAAGCGGAGGTCAAGGTTCCTTGACCTCCGCTTGGGCCCGTCCCGCGGTCAGGAGTCGGCGCGGACCAGGTCGAGCAGCCCCGGGAACCGCCGGTCGAGGTCCTCGCGGCGCAGCGTGGCGGCCCGGCTGTTGCCGCGGTCGACCTGGCGGATCAGGCCGGATTCGCGCAGCACCCGGAAGTGGTGGGTGAGGGTGGACTTGGAGACCGGGAGGTTGAAGGAGGCGCAGGTGCGGGCCGCCCCCTCGCCCTCCCGCAGCAGGGCCGCGACCACGCCGTAGCGCAGCGGGTCGGCGAGCGCGCCCAGGACGGTGCGCAGGTCCATCTCCCCGACAGAGGGGTGGCCTTCGGCGTCGGGCATCGGTTCCTCCTCCTCGAAGGTATGGGTTGCATCGTACCTCGACACCATGGCAGCTTTAGGTTCGATCAAATCCGTACCTGGCCACCCCGTGGCCGGTTCAAGCCTGGAGTCACGCCCCCCTTGAGCACGCAGAGCGCACAGACCCCGCAGGCCACGCGGCCCGCGCCGTCCGGTGCCCCCGACCAGCGGCGGCGCCCCGTCCGCACGCCCGTCCTCGCCGCCGTCCTCCTCGCGGTCTTCGTCGTCCCGATGTCCATCTCCGGCACCGCGGTCGCCCTCCCCCGGATCGGCGCCGACACCCACGCCGACCTCGCCCCGCTCCAGTGGGTGGTCAACGCCTTCAACGTGGCCTTCGCGTGCTTCACCCTGGTCTGGGGCTCGGTCGCCGACGCCATCGGCCGGGCCAGGGCCTTCGCCGCCGGCGTCGCCCTCTACGCCCTCGGCTCGCTCGCCGGCGCCGTCGCCCCCGACGTCCTGTGGCTGGACGCCGCCCGGGCCCTCACCGGCATCGGCGGCGCCGCGATCTTCTCCTGCGGCGCGGCGATCCTCTCCACCGTCTTCGACGGCCCGGCCCGCGCCAGGGCCTTCGCGCTGTTCGGCACCGTCGCCGGGGCCGGCGTCGCCCTCGGCCCGTCGCTGGCCGGCGTGCTGGTGCAGGGCCTCGGCTGGCGCTGGGTGTTCGCGGTGCACGCCGCCGCCCTGGCGTTCGTCCTGCTCGCCCTGCCCGCGATCGCCCGCGCCGTGGCCGCCGCGACCGCCGCACCCGCCGGCGCCGGCACCACGGGCGGCGGGCGGATCGACGTCCCCGGCAGCGCGCTGTCCGTGCTCGCCATGGCGCTGCTCACCACCGCCATCGTCCAGGGCTCCCAGTGGGGTTGGGGCAGCGCGGGCGTACTCGGACTGTTCCTCGGCGCGATCGCCGCACTCGGCGTCTTCGTGGCCGTCGAGCACCGCAGCGCCCACCCGGTGCTGGACCTCGGCGTGCTGCGCGACCGCCGCTTCCTCGGCCTGTGCCTGGTGCCGGTGGCCGCCTCCTTCGGCTTCGTCACCGTGCTCACCTACCTGCCGAGCTACCTGACCGCCGTCACCGGCCGCGGCACCGGCTCCGCCGGGCTGGTGATGCTGCTGCTCACCGCACCGGTGCTGGTCCTGCCGATGCTCGCCTCCGGACTGGTCTCCCGCGGCGTGCGCCCGCTCACCCTGGTCCTCCTCAGCCTGGCCTGCCTGGTGGCCGGCGACCTCGCCCTCACCCTGCTCTCCCCCTCCGCCACCGTGCTGCTGCTCGCCGCCCCGATGCTCATCACCGGCGCCGGGATGGGGCTGTCCGCCGGCCTGGTCGACGGCCAGGCGCTGGCGCTGGTCGACCCGGCCAAGGCGGGCATGGCGGCGGGCTTCCTCAACACCCTGCGCCTGGGCAGCGAGGCCGTCGCCGTCGCGGTGTACGGCTCCGCGTTGGCCACCGCGCTCGGCACCCGGGTCGCCGACGGCATCGGCGCGCAGCCGGGCGCCTCCCGGGCCGGCGAGGTCGCCGACCGGGCGGCCGGCGGGGACCTCACGGGCGCCGCCGAACTCTCCGGCGCCACCGACCACCGCGCGTTCACGGACTTCCTCGCGCACGCCTACGACTCCGCCTTCCACTCCGTGCTGTGGGGCCTGGCGGCGGTCGGCGCGCTGCTCTCCGTCCTCATCGCGGTCCTGCTGCGCGGCTCCACGGCCAGGACCACGAGCTGACGGCGCCGCCCGGCCCGCCGCCCCGAGGACGACGGGCCGGGCCCGGTGCACCGTCCGGATCAGCCCAGGGGCAGCTCCAGCCGGGATTCGTGCCCGTTCGGCGAGCCGATGGTGGTGGTGCTGCCCTCCTCGCCCGTGAAGGCGTACAGCCGGTCACGGCTGTTGACGACCAGCGCCACCCGGTGGCCGACCGGCACGTCGTACGCGGCGGGCTGGAGCTGCCAGCCGACGGTGACGTCCTGGCCGGGCGTCAGGCCGAGCACGGTGTAGGGCTCGTGGGTGATGATCCGCGCGGTGCCGTCCGGGGCGACGTCGAACAGGTAGGCCACCAGGGTGGCGGCGTCCGCGGTGCTGCGCACGGTCAGCCGGACCGCCGCGGCGCCCCGGATGCGGCGGGCCGCCTCGCCGCTGCCGGTCAGCGGGTCCGTCGACCAGACCAGCAGGTTCTCCCGCTCGAACTCGGCCAGGACGTACTTCTTGGGGTTGCCCGTCCACTCCTTCTGGCCCGTCCCCATGACCTCGTCCACCGCGGTGGCCTTGGTCTCCGGGCCGGCGGTGAAGCTCCGCGACCAGCCCGCGGCCTGCTTGTCGGCCAGCGCGCCGTCACCGTCGCCGTTGACGCCGGTGAGGTACCAGGCCTCCGTCCCGGTGGTGACGTCCTCCCACGAGTCGTGGCCCTCCCGGCGGGCGGGCTCGGTGATCCGCTGCCCGCCGCCCAGCACCGGCTTGGTCTTGTAGGTGAACATGACCTGGTTGGTCACCCGCTTGCGGTTCGGCGCCTCGTTGTCGGCACCCAGCAGGTGGTGGTCCAGGAAGTCGTAGGCCTCCCGGAGGGGCTCCGCCAGGCCGGGGAACGGCAGGTGGGTCAGCAGACCGGACAGTCCGGCGCCCTCCGGCGCGCCGTGGTCGCCGATCCACAGGTTCAGCTGCTTCGGCACGGTCAGCCGGTTGTGGACGTCGATCACCGGGGCGACCGGGAAGAGGGTCTCGTGCCAGGTGTTGGAGATGTAGGTCGGGATGCCGAGTTCGTTGGTCCTGTCCAGGTACGTCTCCGGCGAGCGCTCGGTGCCCCAGGCGATCACGTCGTCGAGGTCGCGGTTCTGGTCGAACTTGTCGAGGATGTCCCGGGCCTCCTCGTCGAACTTGTCGTCCCGCTCCCCGCCCGTGAAGCCGACCAGCAGGTTGACGGCCTCCACGTGCCGGGTGTTGTTGGCGTAGAGGCTGGTGGCCAGGTTGCCCCAGGTGCTCAGCGCGACCACGGCCTTGACCCGTCGGCCCTCGTCGTGCGCGGCGACCAGCTGGCTGATCCCGGAGCCGTAGGACACGCCGAGGAAGCCGACCTTGCTCGGGCTGAAGTGTTCCTCCGCGTAGTCGATGACCTTCGAGCCGTCGGCCCGGTCCTTGGGCCCGGCGACGTCGATGTACCCCTCGGAGGTGGAGATCCAGCCCGGGTAGCCGAGTCCGCGCGGGGTGTAGGTGAGCACGTGGTAGCCGCGCAGCGCCAGCTTGAAGTAGGCGTAGACGAAGGGCAGCCAGCCGAGCGGGTTCCACCCCGCGGGCAGGATCACGACCGGGCGCCGCTCGTCGCCGTGCAGCTTGATGGTGAACGCCGACAGCCTGAGGTTCTCCTCGACGGGGATCCCGGTGACCTCGACCTCGGCGATCCGCCGCACCTGGGCCACCAGCTCGGCCAGCTCCGGCGGGAGCTGGACGCTCTCGTCGCCCTGGACAGCCGCCACCAGGGCGTTGCCGAGGTCGACGACGGCCTGGTTGACGGTGTTGCCCGGGCCCCGGAGGCCGCCGTCGGCGATCTCCGTGAGGGTCGCCTCGGTGATCGCCGGGATCGGCTGCCCACTGATACTGGCCATGCGAACCACCTTTTCCGTAACGGATACTGACCGCATCATGGTCCCGAGCGACCGGACGCTAACTGATGGATCGTCAGATTCCCTCGGATAGGTGGTTCTCGGTCGTCCTCCCTTGCCGATCACCGGACCGTGGTACTCGCCCCGTCACCCGAGCGCGGCGAGCGCCGGTCCGATCAACGCCCGGGCCCGGTCCCCGTACACGGCCGCACCGGACAACTTCTCGAAGGCGTCCAGGTAGTGGGCGATCTCGCGGGGCCGGGTGACGGTCAGGCTGGCCGTGAGGGTCTCCACCTCCACCTGCTCGCCGTCGTAGACGCTGAAGGTCTCCAGCGGCCACACCTCCCGCTCCGCGCCCGCCGGGACGATCCCCAGCGAGACGGCGGGCAGCGCGGTCGCGGCCAGCAGGTCCTCCAGTTGCCCGCGCATGACCCCGGCGTCCCCGATCCGGTGGCGCAGGACCGACTCCTCCATCAACAGGGCGAACCGCCGCCCGCCCTCCCGGACGATCCGCGAGCGCGCGAGCCGGGCGTCGACCGCGTCGGCGACGTCGTCGGGAGTGCCGTGGAAACGGGTGATCGCGGAGAGCAACGCCGTTGCGTAGCCCCGGCTTTGCAGGAGCCCGGGGACGAGGGAGGAGCTGTACACCCGGAACACCCGGGTGCGCTCGAACAACGGCACGTACGAGTTCTGCAGCCGGGTGAGCCCCGTGCGCTGGAGCCGCCGCCACTCCACGTACATCGACGCGGCGGACCGCGTCGCGGCGATGAGGTCGACCGACTGCTCCTCCGCCCCGCACAGCCGGCACCAGGTGCGGATGTCCTCGTCGGAGGGCGAGGTCAGCGCGTTGATGATGCGGGAGGACTTGGACGGGTGCCAGCCGGCCCGGAGCGCCAGCTCCCGCCCGTTGAACCCGGCGTCGCGGCACAACTCCCGCAGCCGGTCGGCGACTTCCTTCCGGGCCGCTCGCGCGCTGCTGGACGGCATGACTGAGGGCATGGTTCACCTGCCTGGATTCGGCTGAACCGGACACTTCCCGCACGGTTCGTGCCGAGAAGCGTAGCCGCGCACCGCCACCTCCCCCGAGTCGATTGCACATGGTTGCAAAGGAGTTGGAGGCCGAACCGGAAGACGAGCGGACGGCCGCGCGAAACCGGGAGCCGGCCGTGGCCCTCCGACGGGTCCGTCAACCGCGGTGATCGGCACGGGGACTTCGGAAGGGATCGGCCCGTCCGCAAAGGTCTGTCGGTCGGCCCCTCCGCCCGGCACAATCACCGGTATGACGATCACCTCCGGCGTGCCGCCCACGCGCAACACGCCGATCGCCCTCGCCCGTGGTCTCCTGACGGGCGGCGTCATCGGAGGATCGCTCGCCGGGATGGTCGTCGGCGTCGTCCTGGAGAAGGTGCCGCTGCTCCTCGGCGGCCTGGGCGTGCCGATCGGCTACGGTCTGCTGTTCCTCCTCGCCGGCCGGCCGCGGCGGGCGAGGGAGGCGGCCGTCGTCCCGCGGACGGCGCTGGCGGTGGTCGAGGACCGGACCGTCCCCGGGGGTGAGGTGACCGACCGGGCGGTGCGGTTCGACCTCACCGTCGTACCGGACGACGGGCCCGCGTTCCGGGTGGAGGTCACCCAGGACGTCAACGTCGCCGACCTCCCCGACTACGTGCCGCGCACCGTCCTGGTGGTCCGCTACCCGCCGGACCGGCCGACGGACGTGCGGATCGTGAAGCGGCCGACCCCGGAGTGGGAGGAGCGGGCGGCCGGGGCCCGACTCGACTCCGCGCCCGAGGCGACCAGGCTGAGCGAGCCTCCCGAGAGCCGTGCCATCGGCTTCCTCGGGCTCCTCGGCCTGCTGCTCGCCGCCGCGGCCGTCGTGTTCCTGTTCCGCGCGGACCTGTTCGAGCAGCGGCCCTCCGACCCGCCGTCCTCGTCGGCGGCCCCCTCGGTCTCCTCTGCCCCCTCGGCCTCCTCCTGGTCGACCGAGGTGGTGACCGGCGGGTCCGGCACCGTCGTGCTCGGCACGGGCCAGTCCTTCCTCGACGACGGCGAGTTGGGCCGGTCGATCGACTCCGTGACCCGGAACGGCGAGTACGGCCCGGTGACCACCCTCCAGGTGACGGACAACCTGCTGGCGGTGACGTTCTCCTCGGCCGGTACGAAGGCCCGCGAGTTCGATCCGAAGTCGCTGCCCTACGAGCGGTTCCCCGCCCTGGTCGAGGAGGCCAGGACCACCCTCGGCGTCCACGCCCCGCAGGCCTGGAGCATCACGGTCCTCCGCACCGACGGCCCCGTCACCATCACGGTCAGCGTGACCGGGCCCGGGGGCGCCGCCGTGCTGGAGGCAGACGGGCAGGGCCGGGTGCTGCGGCGCACCTCGGCACACTGAACCACGGACAGGAACGGGACCCACATGGACTGGCACGGAGTTCTGGCGCTGTGGTGCGGGGTGTTCGGCCTCGTCGCGCTGGTCGGGTACGGGCGGTCGCTGGCCGGCCTGACCCGGGCGCAGCGGACGGTACGGGTGACGGGGCGGATCGAACGGGTGCGGGAGCCGCGGAACGGGAGCTCGCAGAAGGACGGGATCGCGGTGGTCGTCCGCTTCCGGGATCCCTCCACCGGCGAGGAGTTCGTCGTCACGAACGACACCGGGACCGGCGACCGGATCACCACGGCCTGGGTCGGCCGGGAGGTCGGAGTCCGCTACCCGCCGGGGCGGCCGCACGCCTACCGGTTCACCTCCGGCCTCCAGGACGGCGGGCGCGGGCTCGGCTGGCCGAACTCCGCGGTGCTGCTGATCTACGTCGGGCTGGTGGTTGTCGCCTCGATCGACTGGGGCTGGCCGTGGGCCCTGGTCGCGGTCTGCGGGCCGCTCACCGTCCTCACCGCCCTCCACCTGCCCGGGCAGAGGCGGCGCATGAGGAAGCGTCTCGACGAGCTGGCCGCCATGGCATCCGCGCCGGGCCGCGTCATCGCCGTCCTCAGGACCGTCGAGACCGACGCGGACGGCGACCTCCGCACCAGCCGGACCCCCGTCTACTCCTTCACCACCCACGAGGGGACGGCCGTCACCGGCTACGAGCCCTCCGGCCTGCCCGACACCACCGCCGCGTACGGCCAGGAGGTCGTGATCCACTACGCGCCCGACGACCCGGCCGACTTCACACCGGCCCTCGCCGCCACCCGCAAGTCCGTGGAGGCCAACCTCGGCTGCGCGGTCCTGGCCCTCGTCGTCCTGGCCGCGGCGGCGGCCGCGGGAGTGGTCCTGCTCTCCCGATAGCCCGGTAGCGCCCGCCCCCGTCGCCCCCGGAGTGGGAAGTCGGCCCGGCCGACCTCGAACTGCGGCTCCACCTGGCCGAGTCGCTGCCGCCGCACCTGGTCCCCGCGGC